>CAYGLH010000055.1:0-6297 GCA_964350535.1 uncultured Ilumatobacteraceae bacterium | reverse complement strand
GACCCGAAGCAGGTCGAGATGGGCCAGTACCAGCGGCTGCCGCACCTGCTCACGCAGCCGGTGACCAACCCGAAGAAGGCCGCCAACGCGCTGGGGTGGGCGGTGAAGGAGATGGAGCGTCGCTACGACGTGCTCTCCGAGGTCGGCTACCGCGACATCTCCGGCTACAACAAGGCGTTCCACGCCGGCAAGCTCGAATCGCCACCGGGCACCGACGCCGAGTTCGAGCACATGCCGTACATCGTGGTGGTCGTCGACGAGCTCAACGACTTGATGATGGTCGCCGCCCGCGACGTCGAGGAGTCGATCACCCGGATCGCTCAGAAGGCGCGAGCCGTCGGCATCCACCTGATCGTCGCCACGCAGCGCCCGTCCGTCAACGTCATCACGGGCGTGATCAAGGCCAACATCCCGGCCCGCATGGCGTTCGCCGTGTCGAGCCTCACCGACTCGCGCGTGATCCTCGACCAGCCGGGCGCGGAGAAGCTGGTCGGCAAGGGCGACATGCTGTTGCTCCCGGGCAACTCGTCGGTCGCCAACCGGATCCAGGGGTCCTTCGTCGGCGAAGAGGAGGTGCGCCGTGTCGTGGCGCACTGGCGCGAGCAGGCCCCCGAGCTGATCTACTCCGACAACGTCGAGGAGGGCGGCGAGGCGACCGTCGACGACGGTGCGGCGCCGGCGCTCGTCCCACCTGCACCGACGAGCGGCGGTCTTCCGCGGCCCAGCTCCTCGCCGGACGCCGGCCTCGACGTCACCAGCGACGCCAACGCCTTCTCCGCCGGCGAGGAGGACGAGGACACGGCGATGATGCGCCAGGCGATGGAGCTCGTGGTACGCAGCCAGCTCGGGTCGACCTCGATGCTGCAGCGCAAGCTGAAGGTCGGGTTCGCCCGCGCTGGTCGGATCATGGACCTGCTCGAGCAGCGCGGTGTGGTCGGGCCCAGCGAGGGCTCCAAGGCTCGTGCCGTGCTGATGACGGTGGAAGAGTTCGAGCTGCTGCAGCAGAACGGCCAGGTCTGAGCGACATCTCGGTCCGCTGGATCCCGCGGAGCGCGATCGAGCGGACCGAGATGCAGCGGAGGAACTACCGGAAGGCGGGTGGGCGCTTCTCGCTGAAGGCGGCGACCGCCTCGCGGTGCTCGGGCGACACGTAGCACTGCGTGAGCAGCTCGAGCTCGCGCTGCTGCACGGCGCCGAGATCGACGTCGGACGTGTTGGCGGTGAGCAGTTGCTTGATCCAGCGCGCCTGGCGGCTCGGGTTCTCGGCGATCGCCGCACCGATCTCACCGGCCTTCGCCAACAACGCGTCGTGGTCGGGCAGCGAGTACTCGACGAGGCCGATCCGCGCTGCCTCGGCGCCGGAGATCATCGCGCCCGTCAGACACAGCTCGGCGGCCTTGCCGGCGCCCACCCGCTGGGCGACGAAGTGCGAGCTGGCGAGCTCGGGGACCAGGCCCATCTTGATGAAGCGGAGGCCGAGCTTGGCATCGTCGGACGCGAGGAGGATGTCCGCCGGCAGCACCATCGTCAGCCCGATGCCCACGGCGGGGCCGTTGATCGCGGCGATGATCGGCTTCGACGTACGGACGAGGTCGACCCAGTCCCTCGCAGGCGGACCCTCGTCCGAACTGCCGAGCGGGTTCTCACCGTCGATCTGCGCCGAGAAGATCTCGGTGATGTCGGCGCCGGCGCAGAAGGCGCGGCCGGCACCGGTGATGATGATCGCCCCGATCCCGTCGTCGGCGTTGGCGTGCTCGATGGCGGCCGTCATCTCCGCGGACATCGTCGGGGTCCACGCGTTCAGCTTGTCGGGGCGGTTGAGCGTGATCGTCATCACGGCGCCGTCGGTGGAGACGAGGATCGTGTCGAAGTCGGACATGGCGCTCACCCTGCCACGGTGCCTCCGCGTTCGCCGATGCGGAGGTGGCCATCGCTCCGACCGGCAGGGACGACCTCGGTGACTGCCAAGATGGCCGCCATGACCGAACTCGTCGAACTGACACCGGAGCTCACCGAGATCACGAGTGGTCTCGCCTTCCCCGAGGGCCCGATCGCCATGCCGGACGGCTCGGTGATCCTGGTGGAGATGTTCGGCGAGCGGATCAGTCGGGTCGCACCGGACGGCACCACGACCACGGTGGCGGAGGTCCCCGGGGGCCCGAACGGTGCGGCGATCGGTCCCGACGGTGCGCTGTACGTCTGCAACAACGGTGGCTGCTTCTCGCCCGCGCACCTCGGCGATCTCACCTTTCCCGGCGCGTTCCTGCCGGATCGCTACCGCGGCGGGCGGATCCAGCGCGTCGACCTGCACGACGGTTCGGTCACCGATCTGTACACCGAGTGCGACGGTCGTCCGCTGCGGGCGCCGAACGATCTCGTGATGGACGGCCACGGCGGGTTCTACTTCACGGACCACGGCATCCGCGACCACGACGCCCGCACGAGCGACCTCACCGGCATCTACTACGCCCGAGCCGACGGCGCCCACATCGAGGAGATCGCGTTCCCCGTCGAGGCCCCGAACGGCATCGGGCTGTCGCCCGACAACTCGACGCTCTACTGGGCCGAGACCCACAACGGCCGTGTCTTCCAGCGAACGATCGCCGACGTCGGCCAGCTGACGCCGCCGGTGCCGCTCGATCCCGCGGCGGTGCTGTGCGGCCTGCCGGGGCAGCAGTTCCTGGACAGCCTCGCCGTCGACGGCGACGGCTGGGTGTGTGTGGCCACGATCTTCAACGGTGGCGTCACCGCGATCTCGCCCGACGGGTCGACGATCGAGCACCACGCCACCGGTGATCTGCTCACGACCAACATCTGCTTCGGCGGCGACGACCTCCGCACCGCCTACGTGACGCTCTCGAGCACGGGGCGTCTCGTGTCCTTCCCGTGGCCGCGTCAGGGCCTCCGGCTGGCACATCAGTAGCCGCACCGCCAACGGCGACAGCCCACCTCATCCGTGCGACCGGCCTCCGCCGCTCGGTAGCGTGGACGGCCATGTCGCAGCGGTTCTACGTCGAGACGCTCGGCTGCCCGAAGAACGAGGTCGACTCCGACAAGTTGATCGGTGCGCTGCGTGCCGACGGCTACGAGCCGACCGACGACGCGGGTACCGCGGACGTGGTGGTGGTCAACACCTGCGCGTTCATCGAGGACGCTCGCCGCGAGTCGATCGACACGATCCTCGCGCTCGACGAGCAACGGCCGGCGGGGTCGCGGCTCGTCGTCACGGGGTGCATGGCCGAACGCTACGGCGACGAGCTCGCCGCCGAGCTCCCCGAGGTCGACCAGGTGGCCGGGTTCGGCGTGTCGTTCACGCCGACCGCCACGTCACCCGAACGCAAGCTGATCCCGGTGTCGACGGTGCCACTGCCCGATTTCGACCTGCTGAACCTGCCGCGCCCCGCCGCCACGGCGCCGTGGGCGTACGTCAAGATCGCCGAGGGCTGCGACCGATCCTGTGGGTTCTGTGCGATCCCCAGCTTCCGCGGCCCGCAGCGCAGCCGCGACGTCCAGTCGATCCTCACCGAGGTCGAGGAGCTCGGCGCGTCCGAGATCGTGCTCGTCGCCCAAGATCTCGCCTCTTACGGCAAGGACCGTCCCGGCGAGTTGGGAGCCGGGTCGATCGTCCCGTTGGTCCGCGCCGTGGGTGAGCGCGTCGCCCGGGTGCGGTTGCTGTACCTGTATCCCAGCGATCTCACCGACGATCTGGTCGACGTGATCTGCGAGTCGCGCGTGCCGTACTTCGACCTGTCGCTGCAGCACGTCAGCAAGCCGCTGCTGCGACGGATGCGCCGCTGGGGCGACGGCGAGCGGTTCCTCGCGCGGATCGCCGACATCCGCCGCCGGCAGCCGGAGGCCGCGTTCCGCAGCAACTTCATCGTCGGGTACCCGGGCGAGACCGAGGCGGACCACGACGAGCTCCTGCGGTTCGTGGAACAGGCCCAACTCGACTGGTGCGGATTCTTCTCCTACAGCCGTGAGGACGGCACGTACGCCGCCGGCCTGGACGGCGACGTCGACCCAGGGCTGATGGACGAGCGCCTGTACGAGTTGCGGGCGCTGCAGGACGAGATCACGGCGAGCCGTCGCGACGACCTGATCGGCGTCACCACCGAGGTGCTCGTCGACCGGCGCGGGGTGGCCCGGAGCCACCGCGAGGCGCCGGAGATCGACGGAATCGTCCACGTGGGCCACAATGTCCCCGTGGGCACCTTCTGCGATGTCGAGATCGTCGACGCCCTGGGCCCCGACCTCGTCGCGGCGGGAGCCACGCCGTGAACGCCCGATCGCTGGCGAGCTGGGCGAACGCCATCACGCTGGGGCGGCTCGCGCTGTCCCCCGTGATGTTCCTCCTCATCCCGTCGGACGGGCAGGGCGCGTGGCCGGCGTTCCTGCTGTGGTTCGTGCTCTGCTCCAGCGACGGGATCGACGGGTTCATCGCTCGCCGACGTGGACCGACGGTGTCGGGCGCCTTCCTCGACCCGCTCGCCGACAAGGTGCTGGTCCTCGGCGCCATGATCGTGCTCGTCGTGCACGACGTGTTCTGGGTGCTGCCGGTGGTGCTGATCGCCGGTCGCGAGCTGGTGATCAGCGGCTATCGGATCGTGGCCGGCGGGCGCGGTGTCAGCGTCCCGGCGAGCCGGATGGCCAAGTACAAGACGGTCACCCAGCAGTTGGCCGTCGGGTTCGCCATCCTCCCGTGGACCGTCGGCGCCACCTGGCTGTGGAATGGGCTGCTCTGGATCTCGGTGGTCCTGGCGATGGCGAGCGGTGCGCAGTACCTCTGGCACGCCCGCCAACCAGCGACCGCCGCCAGCCCCCAACCGGTCGGCTGACCGACGCGAAGGAGACCCGTGCGTTGCGACGTCCTGGCTGTCGGCACCGAACTGCTGCTCGGCCAGATCATCGACTCGAACTCGGCGTGGATGGGCGGCGAGCTGGCCGCCCACGGCATCGATTCGCTCGTGCAGGTGAAGGTGGGGGACAACGTCCGACGGATCGAGCACCAGCTGCGGCGCCTGCTCGCCGATGCCGATGCGGTCATCGTGTGCGGCGGGCTCGGCCCGACACACGACGACCTCACGCGCGACGCGATCGCCGCGGTGATGGGTGTTCCGCTGGAGCTCGACGAGGCGGTGGCGGACGTGATCCGCGACATGTTCGCCCGGCGCGGGCGGACGATGGCCGAGAACAACCTGCGGCAGGCCATGGTGCCGGTCGGTGCGACCGTCATCCCACAGATGCGCGGCACCGCCCCCGGCCTGATCTGCCCCGTCGAGGTCGCCGGGACGCCCAAGGTGGTCTACGCCGTGCCGGGCGTGCCCCACGAGATGCGCGACATGTTCGAGCGGGCGATCGTGCCGGATCTGCACGAGCGGAGCGGGACGCACGAGGTCATCCTCAGCAGGGTGCTGCGCACGTGGGGCGAGAGCGAGAGCGGGCTGAACGAGCGCCTCGCCGACATCGTCGAGGTGATGGAGAGCCCGGACACGCCGACGCTGGCCTTCCTGGCGAGCGGCTGGAACGGCCTCAAGGTCCGGCTGACCACCAAGGGACCCACGCAGGCGGCCTGTGCCGAGCTGCTCGACGACTGGGAGGCAGTGCTGCGCGATCGCCTCGGTGACCTCGTCTTCGGCACCGACGATGAGACCATGGAGAGCGTGGTGCTCGACCAGTTGCGCACGCGAGGGTTGACGCTGGCGACCGCGGAGTCGGTCACCGGTGGACTGGTCGGTGCACGGCTGACCGACATCGCCGGTGCGAGCAGCGTCTTCCGGGGCGCGGTCGTCAGCTATGCCACGGACGTCAAGCAACAGGTGCTCGGGGTCGATCCCGGCCCGGTCGTCAGCGAGTCCGCGGCGCGCCAGATGGCACAGGGTGTGCGTCGACAGCTCGGTGCCGACGTCGGCTTGTCGTTGACCGGTGTCGCCGGGCCGGACGAGCAGGACGGCCAGCCGGTCGGCACGTTGTTCGTGGGTGCTGCCGGCCCGGACTTCGACGTCGTGCACCAGGCTCGCCTGCCCGGCCTCCGCGGCCAGATGCGGCAGTTCTCGGTGATCACCGCGCTCGATCTGCTGCGGCGACAGCTGGACGGTTGACCGGCTCGTGAGCGATCCCTCCGGCGTGTCACCCGACGCTCCCGACGGTGGGGCCGCCGGCTGGATGACCGAGGAGCGACAACGGATCCTGCTGATCGGCGTCGGTGGGCTCGCTGCGGTCACGCTGCTCGTCGGCGTGATCGCCTTCGTGCTGACGTCGGGTGGTGGCGGCGACGAGCCGGCGGCGGCGTCGACGATC
>CAYGLH010000054.1:0-14323 GCA_964350535.1 uncultured Ilumatobacteraceae bacterium | reverse complement strand
GCGAGCTGCACGAGCCGCTTCGCCGGCAGGTCGACGGCGCGGCGCGGCACGACCAGGTCCGCCGCCCGCGACTTGGCGACGCCGAGCGCCGAGAGCTCGTTGGCGTCGGCGACCTGCAGCACGAAGCGTCGCTCGATGTTCATCCCGATGCGGTGGTTCGCCAGCTTCGGCAGCCCGCCGAGCACGATCTGGATCCCGACCCCGATCGCCTCGCCGAGGAGCCGCGTCAACGGCGCGGCGAGATGGTTCGTCGTCCCCTCCGCCACCGAGAGGACACGATCGGCGCCGCTGACCAGCAGCACGAGCTGCGGCGGCGCATGACCGGTCGCCGCAGCGTGCTCCCAGATGTCGGCGCTCGCCGTCGTGGCCATCTCCACCTTGCGCTCGGCGGCGACGTCGATCAACCAGCGCACGATGCGCAGCGCGAGCTGTTCGTTGCGCACGGCGACCCCGCCGCAGTTCGGCAGGTCCTCGATCTGTGCCAGCGACCGGCCGAGCAGGTCGATGCCGTAGACGTGCACGTCGTCGGCGGGGTGATGGGCGGCGAGCGAGGTGGCATAGGTGGTGAGCACCTCGGGGACCGGTGCCGACGGTCCACCGATGACCAGCACCTGCTCGTCGCGGGCGGTGAGGATCGAGGGCGCGCGCCGCTGCTCGTCGGGCAGGTCGAGCAGTCCCAGAGGGACGCCGACCGGCGCGCCCTCGACAGCGCGCGACGAGAGCGCCTGGACGCTCACCCGGCTCGGGAGGGCGGCCGGCCACGGCACGGCGCTGCGGGTCCAGCCGCCGAGCGCGGCGGCGGACCGGACGACCTCGGCCAGGGCGAACAGGTCGGTCTCCTCGTTGGGGACGTCGCCGGAGACCGCCCCCGACGGCGGCGATGCGAGGGCCGCGAACGGGACGACGCGCACCTGCACGTCGTCGTCGGACGATCCGAGGTCGCGACGACGCCCGGCGACGCGCGCCGTCTGGAACTCGACGAGGTCGCGCCCGTGGAAGCGGGCATAGGCGCGCCCCACGTCGCGATCGGCGATCGTCGCGGCGATCCCGGAGTCGAGCACCGCCTTGGAGTGCGCCGGCTTCTGGACGCGCAGGCTGATCCGCAAGCCGGCGTTGGCGTCGATCTGGGTGGGCAGGCTGTTCTCGAAGTTCTGCGTCACGAGCAGCAGGTGGAGGCCCAACGCCCGGCCGATGCGGGTGATCGACTCCAGCTCGCGGAGTTGGTCGCGACCGCCCTCGCTGGCGAGGAGCTCGCCGAACTCGTCGACCACCACGACGAGGCGCGGGAGCGCCGGCAGGTCGGGGCGTGAGGCGCGAACCTGCTGGTAGCTGACGACGTTGTTGGCGCCGGCGCGGGCCAGCAGGTCCTGACGCCGGCGCTGCTCGGCGTCGAGCATCGCGATCGTCCGCTTGAACTGATCGGCGTCGAGGTTGGTGGCGACGTCGATCACGTGGGGCAGGTCGCGCACGGCCTCGTGATCGACACCGCCCTTGAAGTCGACGATGACGATCGACAGGTCATCGGGATGGTTGTTGACGCACAGCGACAGGAACAGCGTCTTCAGCAGCTCGGTCTTGCCGGAGCCCGACGTGCCGCCGATCAGCCCGTGCGGTCCGTCGGTCACGATGTCGACGCGCATCGGCGTGTCGGACGCCATCCCGACGGTGGCCACCGTGTTCGGCGACGCCATCGCCCACCGGTCGAGCAGCGCCGGCGCGTCCAGCCCACCGAGGTCGTCGATGTCGACGAGGTGGCAGACCCCGCCGACCGTGCCGGTCGACTCGTCCCGCGCCGAGCGCAGCCCGGCCATCGCGAGCGCCGCCCGGTGGGCGACGTCGGGGGCGACCTCGGCCATCATCACGCCCTCCGTGCGCGGCTGGTGCCGACTGACGAAGACGCCGAGGTCGGCGACGTCGGCCAGGCTGAGCGTTGCGCCGAGCCCTTCCGGGGCCAGCCGGCGGTCGACGGTGATGCCCACGACGCCGAGCGCGGGGCCGCGCGTCAGCAGGTCGCTGAGATCTCCGGGGGCGAGCAGCTCGGTCCCGTCGATCACGACGACGTGGACGGGCATCGGCGTGGAATCGCCGTCGACGGTCTCCGCGCGCGTGTCGATCAGCTGCTTGAGCGCCTTGACCAGCTCCGCCCGATCGGGGTCGGTCGACGCGACACGAGCACCGCCTCCGGCCTCGAAGGCGTGCGGCAGCCAGCGGGTGAACCCCCAGTCCGCGCCGATCGCGTCGGCGGTCAGCACCGACAACCGGAGGTCGACAGGGGCATGTGTGGCGGCCAGGTTCATCACCGCGGCACGCGCCACCGCACGGCCGCGGGCGACAGGGCCGACGATGCCGAGCGAGCCGGTGGCGAGCAGGTTGGTCTGGACCGGGACGCCCCACTGGTCGTCGGTCAGCACGCCGTCGGGATCGTTCGTGACGATCGCCGCGGGCATCGTGGCCAGCCCGACGGCGACGGCGCCGAAGTCGGCGTCGCGTGGGCTCCGCTCCCACAGTCGCCGATGACGGCAGGCGCCGTCGAGCAGCGCCAGCCCGCCGAGTCGGGCGTCGCTGCGGCGACGCGACCGTTCGTCGGTGCGGAGCCGCAGGACGCGCTCGCGATACTCGGCGAGCTCCGTCTGGTACGTGGCCTCGGCCGCGCCTGCCTCGCGTGCACGGCGACGCTTACGCCGGTACGCCTCGGCGGCGAGCACGATCGGCGAGACGAGCATGACGAGCAGGAAGATCCACCGGCCGGTGATGGCGGCGAACCCGAACCCGGTGACGAGGGGGAGGAGCGCCCGCCACCACATCGATCCGCTCGACGGGTCGGGGACGCTGGGCTTCTTCGGCGCGTCGACACGTTCCGGGAACGGCCGCCGGGCCTCGCGGTACTGACGCGGGAACACCAGCTCGGGACCGTCGGGGTCGCCGATGGTCGCCAGGTCGTCGGGCGTCACGACGGTCACGCACAGCACAGAGCTGCCGACGTGGACGTAGGCACCCGGGGTGATGACCGTCGGCTCGTCGATCTCCTCACCCTCGATCGCCGTACCGTTCGTCGACCCCAGGTCGGACACCACCAGCGGCTCGTCGTCGGCCGGCTGGGCCACCTGGCAGTGGACGGAGGAGAGCAGCGGGTCGTCGATGCACAGGTCCGCGTCGGCACCCCGGCCGATCGTGATGACGCCGGGCGTCGTCAGCCGGCGACAACGTCCGGCATCGGGCCCGGTGACGACCACGACGTAGGTGCCCGGGCCGGAGGTGACGGGTTCGGTGGACAGCGCCGCGGTGGTGAACAGCGAACCGTGGATCACGCCGAGGTCGGCGAGCGAGTCGTTCGGGTCGATCGCCCGACCATCGAACCCCAGCGGTTTGGCATGGAAGCCCTGCTCCTCGAGGCGCGCCTCGAGCGCACCGACCGACGCGTCGGGTTCGGCGTCGACGACGACATCGTGGACGCGGCGGCGCTGGTCGCGGACGCGCACTCGCCAGGTCGTCACGCCGAGAGCACCCCCTCGCCGACCGGCTCGTCGTCGTCCTCACCGACCAGCTCGTCCGGCGACTCGACGGGCACGACGAGCAACGTCACCCCGCCGATCGTCTCGAGCCGATCGCCGGGGATCAGGATCGTGCGATCGGCGGCGTCGACGGCAGCGACGGCGTACCGGCGATCGCCACGCCGCAGCCACGTCCCGTTGGTCGAGCCGAGATCGGCGGCGATCAACGACTCGCCGGCGGCGGTGCCGACCGCCACGTGCTCGCGCGACACGAACGGGTGGTCGACCACGATGTCGCCGCGCCGGCCGACGACCACCTGCCCCGGACGCATCGTCGTGCCGCCTGCGGCACACACGAGCGCCGCCAGCGCCGCCTCAGCGCCCATCGACCGGCGGCGGGCGGTACCCGGTCTCGTCGTCGGGGGTCCAGAGATTGAGCGTCTCGGCGATGGCCACGAAGAGGTCGGAGAACGGTGCCGACAGGTCGACGTTGGTGGTGACGAACTGGAGCACGCCGCAGGCGTTCTGGTCGTCGCCGATCGGGACGACGTACGACTCGGCGTAGTACTTGCCCGTCTGCTCGGTCGCGTCTCGACGGACCTCGCACAGCCGGCGCAGCCGCACCGCGTGGCCGCACGGGAGGGCGTGCACCGCGGGCGCCTCGAGGTCGGTGCTGGTGGTGCCGTCCGGGAGCGGGGTGCGGGGCCCTCCGCGACGTTGCGGCGCGGCCATCGCGGTGGCGAGGTTGCCGAGCGTGAGGGGCAGCGTCGTGTCGAGGTCGCGCCGGGTGTGGATCCCGAAGGTGAACCCGGCGAGGAGCACGGGGTCGTCGTCGGACTCGGGGATCTCGACGAACATCCCGGCCGCCCGCGCACCCGATGCGCGGAGGTCGGCGCGCACCCGAGCGAGGAGCAGCTCGCAGCGCCGTTCGACCGTGCGGTCCCAGTTGTCGTGCAACCGCCACTCGTCGCGGAGCCCGTCGACCATGCGCAGGAACCCGGCGTCGTCGAGGGGGAAGGTCACCCACTCGCGCGGGAGACCGATCCCGATCGAGTCGTAGTCGGCGGCGGTCGGCATGGTGCGAGCGTACGGCCGTCTACGGGTTGGCCGGGATGATCACCGGCTCGAGGTCGGGCGGCAGGAACTGTTGGTCGAACCACGACCGCTCCTCGGGGAACCGGTTGCGATAGGCGATCTGTGGGAACACGTCGACCGAGCGCTCGACCGTGAGTTGGTCCGCCGCCACCAGCGCGTCGGGCATGTCGGCGATCCCGGTGATCGTGTCGTAGGCACCCTTCGTGTCCTTGCCCAGACCGAACAGTGCGCGGATGCCGCCGGGCGAGCGGATCACGCCGCCGAGACCGGTCGTCAACGAGGTGCCGGGGGGCATCGGCAGGATCTTGATGTCGAGCGCCGCGGCTGCCGCTGCGGCGTCGTCGGCTCCGGTGGCCACCGAGTACATCTGCTGGTGCTTCGTGGCCAGGCTGGTCAGCCCCGACTGGACCGTGAACGACGACGGCAGCCCGCGGGCGGCCCGGAACGCCTGGAACGACGACCCGGCGCTGAGCAGCACGCCGGCGGCGCTGAGCCCGACGTCCCACCCGCTGACGGTCTCGCCGGTCTCCGGGTTCGGCTCCTTCGTGACGTAAAGGATGGTGGTCACCGCCAGGGCGATCGCCGACAGGGCGAAGATGGCGATGACGAACGGCGCTGTGAGCGGGAAGAACAGCGCGACCACCCCGGCGACCATCAGCACGACGTCGAGGATCTCCTTCAGATCCCAGAGCAACGCCGCCCAGTCCCCGTCGTACACCATGAGCGCGAGTGCGATCGGTCCGAGGGCGACCGCGCCGAGCGTCATCACCAACCCGCCGGCGAAGTTGACGATCTTGTCGAACATCCCCGGATCGCCGAGGTTGGCGAGGTCGATGCGGTCGAGGCCGTCGCGGGTCGCCTCGTCGAGCCGATCCTCGGCCTGGCGGATCTCGCCCCACTCCTCGCGGATGCCCGCCAGCGTGGTGGTCAGGGATCCGATCTCGCCCGACACCGCCGACAGGCTGCCGGCGACGCTCGCCTGTCGCCGCCCGAGCGAGTCGATCTCGGCGTCCGCTGCACCATCGACGTTCGACCGGCCGAGTTGCTCGATCTGACGCGCCAACGAGCTGCTGGCGTTCGACAGCTCGGCTCGTTCGCTCTCCAGCTCGTTGCGGCGGTTCCACGCCGCTCGGGCTCTCGCCAGCGCCGAGTCCGCAGCATCCTCGGCGCGCTGCTTCAGCTGGCCGAGTTGCTGCTCGTGGTGACGGAAGAGCTCCGCTGCTTCGCCGGTGACTCGGGGCAAGGTGGCCAGTCGACCGTCGACGTCGTCGAGGAAGTGGGAGAACGCGCGCGCCGCTTCTCCCTCGAGCTTGCCGGCGCTCTCGCGCCCGTCGAAGTCGCGGAACGCGTCGAGGGCGTCCTGGGCGTCGTCACCGAGGTGCTCGAAGTGGCCGGCCGCCCGGCGGAACTCCTGCACGTCGCCGCGCACCGGGGAGCCGTCGACGTCGGCGAAGATGGTCGTCCACGTGGTCATCGATGTCGCTCCGGGGTCAGCCCTCGAGCTCGGCGACGAGCTCGTCCTCGGTGGCGGTGAACGAGTCGTGGATCGCCTGCAGCGCCTCCTCGACCGCGCCGAGCGAGTCGGCGACCTGGTCGCGGCGCTCGTCCCACTTGTTCATGAAGCTGCGCAGCGCATCGCCGACCTCGGGTCGACTCGAGATGTCGGACACGTCGCCGGCGTCGCGGCGCAGCCGCAACGTGGTCCGGTGGACGTCGCCCTTCAGGTCGAGCACGAAGCCGAGGTCGACGACGATCTGGTCAGCCATGGGGACGCAACGCGGGTCGGGGGACGAGGGTCGGGATCAGGATCAGGTTCGGGGTCGTCCGCGGCAGCCGCTCAGAGCTGTGCGGCGAGGTCGGAGTCGGTCTGCTCGATGGCGTCGGCGGCGGCCGACAGGAACTGGCCGAGCCCGTCGAGCGCGTCCATCAGGTCCTTGGCGCTGGTGTCCCACTCGGTGTAGCGCTCGTCCCACTTGTCGGCGGTGCGGCCGCGGAAGCTGTCGGCGAGCGGGCCGAGCCGCGACTTGAGGCTGTTGAACTGGTCGAGCGCGTCCTGGGCGGCCGACTTGACGTCCTCGGCAGCCCCACGGGCGTCTTCGGCTCGGAGGAGGATTTCTCCGCTCATGATGTGGTCCCTTTCGGTGGTCGGTGTGACGGCTGCCAACGTACGGACCACGGGCGCGAACGTCGACGGGGAGGACTCCCCTCCTGCGCGCTCAGTCGTCGAGGAGGGGCAGGTCCCGGGCCGTGACGATGCCGGCGTGGACCACGTGCTCGGCGAGTCGCGCCCGCCGGTCGCGGGCGAGCGCGTCCGAGGAGCCGCGCAGCCCCGAGACCCCGGCCGACGCGTACTTCTTGCAGAGCCCGTCGAGCTTGCGGTTGTACTTGGTGATCGTCCAGCCGAGGCGCTGCGCGATCTGCCGGTTCGTCGCCAGTTGTTCGTTCGTCCCGTCACTGCGGAGCCACGGCTCGGCGAGCGCCACGAGCAGCACGCGCTGTTCGTCGGAGAGCGGGAGGGACGACGCGGTGGTCGTCGCCTCCAGGTCGTCGGCGGCGGCCATGAGCGGTGCGCCCACCGCGAGCGGTGACCCGTCGTCGCCGTCGTCCAGTCGTTCCACCCTGAGCTCGTAGTTGGCGCCACCCGCCTCGAAGGCGATCGTCGCGCTCCGGAACGAGACCGGCACCGCGGTCCCGGGCGCGACCTTGACGGACGACGTGCTCGCCGCGTCGCCGACGTTGATCACGACGGCGGAACCGACGTTGCTGAGCCACCACAGGCCGTTGGTGCAGCTGAAGCGCCCGAGGACGCGATGGAGGTAGCGGTTGTCGTCGATGACCAGATCGGCTCGCCGACCGAACGTCAGCTCGTCGCCGGGGCCGAGCACACGCTCGTCGCCCACGAACTCGACCACGAGCTCCGGCCCGACCGGCGTGTCCTCGGCCTCAGCCATACCAGTACTCGTCGCCACCGGCCGGGGCGCCGTGGCCGGGCTCGACGTCGAGCACGGTCGGGCCGCCGACGAAGATCCGTGCGCCGACCGGCGTCTCGTGCGCCACCCAGGGCTCGAGGGTGACCGGGTCGCCGACGCCCGAGGCGACGGCCGTGCCGCTGCGCGAGCCGCAGTCGGTGACCGTGATGGTCCAGCCGTCGGCGCGCACGACGAGATGGGTGCGCGAGATCGACGTCGGCCCGTCGAGGACGATCTCGTCGCCGGTCACCCCCGCCGTGGCGGCGGAGGGAGCCCGTCCGACGACCAAGGTGCCGTCGATCTCGTACCGCGAGCCGTCGGGGAGCCGCAGCCGGCCGAGTACGGGTTGCTCGATCGACTGCTCGGGCGCGTCGACCCCGATCGTGTCGCCGCACCGGGCGCAGTCGAGACGCTCGGGTGGGTTGGGATGACCCTCGGCGCAGTGCCGCGCGCCGACCCGCGCCCGTCGCACGGCCTGCTCGGCCAACGGCTCGTCGGGCGGGCTCACAGGCGGCTCCGCGGGCCGGTCCACCGCCTGCTCGGCACCGACGTCCGTGCTGGGACCGGCGTCGGGCCAGACCGGAGCGTCGAGGTCGTCGGGCGTCAACGTGACCTCGTCGTCGGTGGCGGCCAACCCGAGCGAGTCCTCCATCCAGTCCTCGCCGGCGACGTCGAGCACGGCCGCGACGTCGGGGCGGCGCGGCGACGCGGGCGCCGGGGCCGGCGCGGCGACCCGGCCCGGGGCCGACGGGGCGATCGGCGTCGGGTCGCCCGCGCTCGGCGGCGGCAGTGGCGACCGGCCGACGGTGGCGCCGAAGGTGACCAGGACGCCGCCACTGCGCACCCGGCCGAGGCTCAGATCGGTGTCGTCCGAGGCCTCGGCGCCGACCCGCACCGACCAGCGTTCGGGCGGACCTGCCACACGGCGCTCGACCCACGTCGCGGATCCCGCGCCGCTGATCATCGGGAGCGAGGCGAGATCGGATCGGAGCTCGACGGCCCCGCAGACGATCGTCCGCACCTCGGCCGGCGCCGCTCCCCCGCCGTCGGCCCACGACACGATCGCCAGGGGCGACGCGCCGGTCCCGGTATCGAGCGCCGACTCGACGGCGGTGAGCACGGCCTCGATCGCCGCCGCGCTGGAGTCCGCACCGCCGAAGGCGTCGAGCAGCTCCAGGGCCGCCGGGGCTGCGGGGTCGGTGAGGAACAGGACGGCATCGCTGCGGCGGACGACGACGCCGTCGCCGGGAGCGACGGCGACTCGATCGGGCACGAGGCGGCTCATCGGGAGCCACCGAAGTCGACGGTCAGGCAGGTGGTGTCGTCGGTCGCACCGCGCTCCAGCGCCAGCTCGACGGCGCTGTCGGCGATCGCCGATCGTGTCGGGAGCAGCGCCAGCTCGACCCAGTCCGTCGGTCGCAGCACGCGGTGCACCCCGTCGGTGCAGGCGATCACGCGATCGCCCGGCGCCACATCGTGCGACCGTACGCCGAACCCCTGCCAGGACGAATCGTCGCCGACGAAGCAGGTGAGCGCGTCGAGCTGACGTCCGTCGAACGGGCTGGCGGCGGGGTCGATCCCGCCGAGCTCGAGCTCGGCGGCGACGGTGTGGTCCCTCGTCAGCAGGTCGAGACGTCCGTGCCGCACGCGGTAGACCCGGACGTCACCGGCGTGGGCCACCGTGATTCGTCCACCGTCGTGGTGGAGCACGGCGAAGGCGGCGCCGCCGCCACGGTCCCCGCCGGCCTCGGCGGCGGCGACCATCGCGCTGGTGTAGCGGACCGCCGCGGTCCAGTCGACGGCGCGGCGGCCGGCGACGGTGGCGAGCAGGGCAGCGACGGTGGCAGCTGCGGCAGCGGCGCCGGCTGGACGGCCACCCATGCCGTCGGCCACCACCCAGCACCCGTCGTCGGCACGCTCACCCCAGGCGTCCTCGTTCCGGCGCCGTCGGCGGCCGGTGCGGGTGTGCGCCGTCCAGGTCGTCACGGCGGGCACGTTCGTCGGTCGACCGTCGAGCCCCAGGAGCTCGCGGACGTGCTGGCCGGGCAGGGTGTCCTCGAGCACGTCGGCGCTCACGGCTGGCTCCCCTCGTCGGCGGGTTCGTCGGTGACGGCGCCGGGATCGGACGACGGAACCGTCGTCGTGGGCGCATCGGCCTCGTCGCCACCGGTGAGCAGCACGACGGCCAGGATGATCGCCAGCACGAGCGCCGTACCGACGGCGACGATCAGCGCGGTGCGCGACTGGCGCGGCGGCTGGTCCGCCACCGGTGCGTGCTGCGGTGGTGCCGGCGAGGCGACGGCGATCCGCGCCTGCGGTGTCCACCGTTCCCCGCGAGGCGGGACATCCTCGTCGTGAGACGATGACGGCTCGGTGCTGGTCGCCGCACCCTCGTCGTCGTCATCCGGTGCGGTGGGCGGTGCCCACGTCGGAGCCGCCGGCGGCTCGTCGCGGACCTCCTGCACCAGCCGCTGGAGCTCCTCGGAGGCGTCGGTGGTCTGCTCGCCGGCCGCCTCGCGACGGACCTCCTCCACCAGCCGCTGGAGCTCCTCCGAGGCGTCGGTGGTCAGCTCGTCGTCACGGTCCCCGCTACTCATCGGCAACCCGTTCGTCGACGTGGAGCGCCGGACGCCGGCGCAGCGGACGGGGGTCGACGCGCATCCCGAGGCGTCGGAGGGGCGGGCGCTCGCTGCGCAACGCGGTGACGATGTGATCGCACCGGCCCCACGCCGACTCGGCCATGGCATCGTCGGGCGGGTCGGCGTGGTAGGCGGCCCGGTCGATGGTCGCCACGAGGGCCACGAGCTCGGGCTCCACCGCGCGGGCGGACGGTTCGTGCTCCACGGCCGCGCGGACGGTCTCGAGCGGTGTCCCGGCCGGGACGAGCGGTGTCCCGGCCTCGTCGTAGCGGTCGGCGACCTCGTTCCAGGCACCCGCGATCCGCACCGACGGCGAGCCGGCGGTACGCCGCTTCCTGGTGCGCAGCGCCTTCCATCCGATGATGATCGCGCAGGCCACGACGACGAGCACGATCAGTCCGAGGCCGGCACCGACGAGCGGACCGAAGGGCAGCCCGCCGCCGACAACCTCGGCGTCCTCCTGCTCCTCCTCGTCGTCCTCGTCCTCCTCCTCGACGACCTCCTCCTCGAGGTCGCTCGTGTCGTTCAGCACGTCGACGTCGGGCGGCAGCTGCGGTGGGGGCGGCGGATTCGGCGTGGCGACCTGGTTCTGCGCGGTGGTCGCCGTGTCGACGTTCGGCTCGCGCGACCGCGGTGGCGTCACGTCGACCGGCACCCAGCCGACCTCGTCGACGAGCACCTCGATCCAGGCGGTGCGGTCGCCGGCGCGCACCTCGGCCGCCCCGTCGACCCAGCGGTCGGCGGGCACCTCGTACCCTGCGACGACCCGCGCCGGGATCGCGGCGATCCTGGCGATCACCGCGGCGGCCGCGGCGTACTGCTCCTCGTACCCGACGACGTTGTCGGGGTCGACCAGGAACTGACTCAGCCGGTAGTAGGAGTGGCCCGGACGCGACGTCTCGGACTTGTCGTAGAACCCGGTGTCGACGAACCGGTCGCGGATCGCCGCGATCTGGCCCCATCCGCTGTCGATCCCCTCGGTGAGGTCGGCGGCGAGGTTCCGGATCTGCGGCGGGACCACTTCGAGGTCGATGTCCTCCGGATCGGTCGGCACCGACCGGGCACGCAGCTCCTCGTCCGTCGGCGCGGGAGGGAGCTCCGCCTCGATCCGATAGCTGCTCCCCGCGGGCACCCCGCCGGGGAGCGCCAGCGTGCCCGTGTCGAGGTTCTCGCGCACGGCGACATCGGCCTCGATGGCGATCGCGCGGCCCCAGCCCGGCGTCGGGATCCACGGGCCGTCCAGCCCGACGACGTCCACCGTGGCGGTGACCATCTCGCCATCGGCCAGTTGTCCCGACGCCTCGGGCAGCTCAGGTCCGACGGCGCGGAACTCGCTCTCGGCCGGCCGGCGCGGATCGGCGACCGTCCACACCACTCCGTCGAAGTCGCTCATCGTCGCCAGCGTCCAGCGGTCGAGCGGCACCTCGGACTCGTAGGTGAACACGACCTCGTCCTCGCGCTCGGCGACGAGCGAGGCCTTCGTGTCGACCAGTGGGCTCGGCAGCGCCAGCGGGTCCCACGGCGGCTCGATCTCGTCGCGCAGGTCGTACCGTTCGTTGGCGTCGGCGAGCGGGAGGTGCGGGCCGAGGAACGGAGCGGCGACGCCGACCGCGACGACGATGCCGACCGCCAGCGGCGAGAACCGTCGCTGCACGATGACCAGCACGAGCGTGACGACGGCCAGCACCGTGCCGACGACGAGCGAGATCGTCTCGTCAGCAGCGCTCAACAGGATCGTCAGGACCAGCGTCGTCGCCGGCCCGACGGCGGGCAGCGCCGACACCCGGACGCGCCGCAGCACGGTGGTGCCGATGAAGCACCCGACCCACGCGAGCAGCAGGGGCGGCACCCGCAGCTCGGCGGTCATGGGCGCGGGAGGGACGGCCGAGAGCAGGTCCGCCCACGAGCTGCCGAGGGCCGAGAAGAAGTCCGCCGCCCCCGCCGGGGTGGGACCCCCGACGAGGAGGATCCCGACCACCACGATCGCCGCGGCGGAGGCCGCGAGGGTCTCGGCGAACATCCACCGCAGGCGCTGTGAGACCAGTGCGATTGCCAACGCCGTTGCCGAGCCGGCCGCGGCCGGCAGCAGGAACGTCCACGCGTCGAAGACGGTCGCCAGGCCGGCGGTGGCCGCCACCGACGTGGCGGCGACGACGACGGCGGCCAGCAGCCGGCGCGCACTTGCGTTCATCGCGCCAGCAGTCTCCAGCTCGCGCCGAACTCGTCGAGGTCGCCGCAGCGCAGCACGGTGGCGCCCGGGAGGGCGGCGACGGGCTCCTCCGGCTGCACGGTGCCGTCGATCACCACGACGATCACCCGGACGCGCCGCCGCAGCCGGCCGATCGCCGGCAACAGCTCGTGGGACGAGCGGCCACCGGTGACGAGCGCGACCGCCGAGACCTGCGGTTCGGCGCGCACCAGGTCGGCGAGCTCGACGACCAACGGGCGACCGTCCGCGGCGGGGGCCGGCTGCAGCACGGTCAGTCGTTCGAGCAGTTCGTCGTGCCCGGCCGGCTCGAGGCGCCCGCTCAGCCAGCGCGACCCGCTCCGACCGACGCACGGCAACTGGTGGGCGTTCATCGAGGCCATCATCGAGGTGACCACTTCGACGGCGCGCTCGAACTGCTCGTCGTCGTACATCGAGGCATCGTCGTCGAGGTGCACCCCGAGCATCGGCCGGCGATTGTCCACGTAGTGGCGCACCATCAACGTGCCCGACCGTGCGGTCGACATCCAGTGGATGTGCCGTCGGTCGTCGCCGAGCTGATAGGGCCGCAGCGTGTGGAAGGCGATGTCGCCCGCGGGCGACGTGTCGCTCGTCGGACCCTCCAGGTCCTTGGCGAAGCCGGACGGCAGCGGGTCGACCAGCGACCAGCGGGGATGGACCCAGAGCTGGTCGGCGGGCGCGTGGCTGATCCGCCGGCGCATGAGGCCGAGCGGGTCGGCGCGGGCGATCTCCGCAGGACCGACGTCGACGAGCGCTCGACGATCGGTCGGGAGCGGGTACCGCTCGGTGTGCTGCCCGCCCGGCTCGACCGGCGGGATGTCGATGGATCGCACCTCGCCGCGCACCCGTTCGTCGACCCGCACTCGGCGTGACCGGCGGCGACCCACGGCGCGGGCGGTCAGCGTCGCCGTCGCGTCCCCGCCGACCATCACCCGGTGGGGAACGACGTCGCGATCGAGGGTCAGCGCGACCCGCCCGACGACGAACGGCACGGCGACGAGCAGGGCCACCAGGCAACCGCCGGCGACGACCATCATCTCGGTCCATCCGAGTCGCCACCCGGCGATGTAGGCGGCGATCCCGGACGCAGCGATGACCGCGCCGGTCCAGGTCAGGACGCGCCAGCGCTCACCCGTGGCTCGGCGCTCTCCCACTGCGGACTCAGCCGTGTCGGACCGGGGTCGGGGGCTCGACCCGGTCGAGCAGGCCGTGGACGAGGTCGGCGGTGTCGACGCCACGCAGCTCGGCGTCGGGCGTCAGCAGCATGCGGTGCGCCAGCGCGGCGGGGGCCAACGTCTTGACGTCGTCGGCCGTGACGAAGGGGCGGGCCTGCGTCGCGGCCATCGCCCGGGCGGCGCGCACGAGTGCCAGGGCGCCACGAGTCGACACGCCGAGTCGCAGCTCGGGGAGCTGGCGGCTGGCGCCGACGAGGCGCACGACGTAGTCGTACAGCGCGTCGTCGACGTGGACCGCGCTCGCCACCTGCAACATCCGTTGCGTGTCCTCCTCGCTGATCACCGGCTCGAGGTCGTCGGCCGAGGCGCCCAGCGACACCCGCTTGACCGCATCGACCTCGGCGTCGTGCTGCGGGTAACCGATCGCGGTGCGCAACAGGAAACGGTCGAGCTGGGCCTCCGGCAGGCGGTAGGTGCCCTCCTGCTCGACCGGGTTCTGGGTGGCCAGCACGACGAACGGACGGGGCACCGGGTGGAGGACGCCGTCGACGGTGACGTGCCGCTCCTCCATCACCTCGAGCATCGCCGCCTGGGTCTTCGGCGAGGCGCGGTTGATCTCGTCGGCGAGCACGATGTTGGCGAAGATCGGGCCGGGCAGGAAGTCGAACGAACCGTCGGACTGGTCGTAGACCAACCCACCGGTCACGTCCGAGGGCAGGAGGTCGGG
>CAYGLH010000053.1:13402-14505 GCA_964350535.1 uncultured Ilumatobacteraceae bacterium | reverse complement strand
GCTCGGCACCTCCCCGTACGGTCTGGGCGGGATCGGGGCCTGCCGGCAACGTGTCCGCGCCCGACGCCCACCTGCACACGACGTCGGTCGTGCCCGCCGGTGCGCCGGCGCCCGACGCCCGCACCGTGCGCGTCGCCGCGCCGGCGCTGCGCACGCCGGGCGCCGCCGAGGACGCCACCGCAGCGAGCGCCACCCGCAGCGCCGACCTCACGCTCGAGGCGGCGTGCTGGCTGCAGCCGGAGCTCCGGCCGGGCGCGTCGATCGAGATCGCCGACGCGCCGCAGCCCGACTCGCTCGGCCCGTGGTTCGTCACGTCGGTCACCCACCAACTCGGACCGGGACCGCGTGGCGTGACCAGGATCCGCGCCGAGCAGCTCGGCGCCGGCGGCGGGCTGCTCGGGGCGATCGGAGCCCTGCTGTGAGCGCTGCACTGTTCGACTCGGTGGCGCGGATCGCCCGGCACGAGGCGGGCGCCCGGCCGACCGTGGCGATCGGCGTCGTCGTCGACGCCTTCGACGGCAGCGGCGCCGTGCCCGACCATGCCGTGACGGTCGAGCTGCGCGACGCCGGCATCGTGCTGCCGCGCGTGCCCGTAGCGGTCGGCGCGCTGGGGTTCGCCGCGATCCCCGCCGCCGGCGACCTCGTCGTCGTGGCCTTCGCCGACGGCGACCACCACGCGCCCGTCGTGGTGGGGCGCCTCTACCACGCCGAGCACGCACCGCCGCCGCACGGCGACGGCGAGGTGGTGCTGCACCTCCCGCCGAACACGTCGTCGCCCAACGTCGAGGCGACGATCCGCGCCGCCGACCCGAAGATCGAGCTGCGGGTCGGATCGAACGTGCAGGTCGAGATCGACGGCGACAAGATCCACCTCACCGCCGGCGACGCCAGCGCGCTGATCGAGGCCGGTGGCGGAGGCCGGGCCGAACTCGCCGTCGGCGGTGCCACCCTCGCGATCAGCGGGCGCGGCGACATCGAGATCGAGACGTCCGGCACGTTCAAGGTGAAGGCGACCGAGGTCGACATCCAGGGATCGGCGAGCGCCACCGTGAGCGCACCACAGGTGAAGGTGAACTGATGGGCGCACCAGCCGCGAACGGCGC
>CAYGLH010000053.1:0-13392 GCA_964350535.1 uncultured Ilumatobacteraceae bacterium | reverse complement strand
GTGGAACTGCACGCGGACGCGGCCGTGCTCGTCACAGTGGATCCCCTCGCCGGGCGGCCCCATCCCGGTCCCGCTGCCACATCCGTTCAGCGGGCCGATCAACGCTGCTCTGGTCCCCACGGTCCAACTGGCGGGGCAGCCGGCGGCAACGGTCGGTTCGATGGCGACCAACCAGGTCCCGCACATCCCGACGCCGCCGGGCACGTCCTTCATGCGACCCCCGACGAACCAGGCCACCGTGCAGCTCGGCAGCACCTCGGTGCTGATCGGGGGCCAGCCGGCGGCGCGCCACGGCGACACGGCGATGACGTGCAACGACCCGGCCGACGCGCCGGTCGGCACGGTCATCGCTCCGACACCCACGGTGATGTTCGGATGAGCGCCCGGATCGCATCGACTCGGGACGGAGCGCTCCGATGACCGTCGACCTCGGCCGCGACCTGCGGGTGCTGCTCGGCCCTCCGGGGCTCGGCGCCCACGACGCAGCGGTGCTCGACGTCCAGCCGCGGCCGCGCCCGAGCCAGCAGTCGCGCCGTCCACGAACCGCCCGGCGGGTGGCCGCGCCCGACCCGTCGGGGCCACCGCCGACCCAGGGCTGGTCGGCGGAACCGCCCGGCGCGCGGGAGGTCGTCGACCTCCAGGTCATCGAGGGTCGCGAGAACCTGGCGCAGGCGCTCGTCCTCCGGCTGCTCACCCCGCTGGGGTCGCTCGCCGATCTCGGCCACGGGTCGTACGGCTCGCGACTCGGCGAGCTCGTCGGCCGACGCAAGACCGAATCGCTGCGCGGGCTGTGCCGCGCCTTCATCCTGGAAGCGCTCGAAGGCGAGCCGCGCATCGATCGACGTGCGGTGGGGATCGCGTTCGACCCGTCGCAGGAGACCCCGTCGTCGTTCGTCGTCGAGATCGCCGTGCGGCCCCTCGACGGAGCACCGATCGCCGTCGAGGTGGAGGTGCCGTTGTGAGCTTCACGCCTCGCGCCTACCCCGACATCGTCCGCGACATCCTCACCACGCTCACGGGCGGCACGGTGCGCGAGCAGGTCACCGCCCCCGCGGACGGGCCCGTCGTGCTCGACCGCCTCGCCGACCGGCCGGTGCGGCGCGTGTCGCACCTGGAGGGCGTCACGCTGGTCGGCGACACCGAGGTGCCGGTGCGCTTCACCGATGCCGACTTCGAGCTGGTCGACACCGATGGCAGTGGCCAGGCCGATGCGATCGTGTTCCGCGACACCGGACGCGTCCCTGCGCCCGGGAGCGACCTGATCGTCAACTACTACCCGGTCGAGTCGCGCCCGGTCCCGGTGACCGACCTCAACGTCGGATCGGTCGTGCGCACGATGCTGGAGTCGATCGCCCGGGAGCTGGCGCTCGAGGAGCAGTACCTGGACCACATCTACCGGTCGGCCTTCCTCGAGACCGCCGAGGGGACGAGCCTCGATCGGGTCGTCGCCCTCGTCGGCGAGTCGCGGTTGCCCGCCGGCCACCCGTTGGTCCGCGTCCGCTTCTCGCGCAACACGGGCGCGGGCGGCCGGATCACGGTGCCCGCCGGCACCACGGTCACCGACGCCGGCACCAACCGTTTCCTCACCTCGGCGGCACTCGTCCTCGAGCCGGGCGAGGCGTCGCGGGAGGTGCTCGCCGTCGGCGCCACGAAGGACACCGAGGCCGTCGCCGCCGGGGCGATCGACCGGCTCGAGGTGCTCGTCGCCGGCGTGTCGGCGGTGACCAACCCCGAACCCGCCTCGCGTGCGGCGGCACCCGAGACCGACGAGGCCCTGCGCCGCCGGACGCGCGGCGCACTGCACGGCGTGGTCCGCGGCACGCTCGACGCACTGAAGTACGGCGTGCTCGGCGTGCCCGGGGTCAAGGACGTCACGATCGTCGAGTACCCCAACGGGATGCCGGGAGAGGTACGGATCGACGTCGCCTACGACCAGTCCGGCGATCTCGCAGCGGAAGCGGCGGTCGCGGCGCGGATCACGCAGCTCCGACCCGCGGGCATCCGGGTGTGGGCCGGGGCGGCCGCCCACAAGCGAGTGCACACGACCATCGCCCTGTTGCTCGCCGGCGACGGTGTGTCGGGCGCCGAGCTCGGCGAGGTGGAGGACGGCGTGGAGGAACGCGTGGCCGCCAAACTCGGTGCGGTGGCACCCGGCGGCACGGTCCGCGCCAACGCCCTCGCCGCCGCCGCGCTCGAGGACGGACGCGTCGCCGACGTCACGATCAGCTTCGCCGGTCCGGGCGGTGAGGTGCTCGACCCGTTGACCCTCGCCGCCGACGAGGTCATCGAGGTCGTCCGCCCGTTCGGGTTCGCCCCGCCCGAGACCGAGACGGTGGCGGGCGACGCGGTGCTCACCACCGCCGACGTCGATGCCGTCCTGCCCGTGACGCCGGAGGTGGGCGTCTCGATGGGCGAGGCGCGCGAGGCGATCGAGCTGGCACTCGTCGCGCACCTCGCGTCGCGCGGGCCGACGGCGCCGCTGACCGTCGACGGACTCGCCACCGCCATCCGCGACGACTCACGCTTCGCCCTCGACCGTCTCGGCGCCACCGTCACCGTCGAGCACCAGGGACGGTTCGTGCAGCTCATCGACGACGGTGGCAACTACCAGCCGGGCAGCGGGGAGACCCTGCGCCTGCGCACGCTCGACGTGATCGAGGCGACGTCGTGACCGATCGTGGCCGTACCATCGCCGAGCGACTCCCGCTGCTGTACCGCGACGGCGAGCTCGTCAACGCGCTGCTGTCCCCGGTCGGTCTCCAACACGAGATCGTCGACGAGAACGCCCGGCGGGTCCAGCGGCGGCACTGGTTCGACACCGCCCCGGGGCTCGACGACGCGGCCAAGCTCGGGGATCTCCTCGACATCGGCCCGGAACCGTGGCAGGCGCTCGGCGAGTACCGGGCCTGGTTCCATGCCTTGCGCACCGCTCGGTTGCGGCGTGGTGCCGTCACGGGTGAGGCGTTGCGCGGGTTCGTCGAGGACTACACCGAGGCGTTCGAGGCGGCCGACGACATCGACGTGCTGCCACCCTTCGACGACTGGAGCGACGAGCCGACGGCGGTCGGCCATGCCTTCGTCGAGAACCCGGCACTGCGCCGCGACGCCGTGCTCGCCGGGCCGGCCGGGGTGACCCCGCTGCACCGCCAGGTGGTCGTCAACGGCGGCCTCGATCCGACGCCGCTGCAGCTCCTCGCCACCGGCACCGCCGGCGGCCCCGAGTACGTTCCCGTCGTCGTCAACCTCCGAACGGGCGTGGCGCTGGTGCATCTCGGTCCGATCGCTCCGGGCGAGCGCCTGTGGATCCGCGTCGACGGTGGCACGGTGACGGCCGAGCTGGAAGGGCGTGACGTGTCCGACGAGCTGCGCACGATCGTGCAGGTCCGCCCGGGGGCACCGTGGGAGCTCGCCCAGGTGTCGACGCCGGCCTCCGCGCTCGTCCTCGCGCCCGGAGAGAACGAGCTGTGGTTCCTGCCCGTCGCCCACTTCGACGAACCAGGACTCGATCGCGTGCTCCTCGCCCTGGCCGACCTCGACCTCCGGCAGGGGCGTTGGGACGAGACGGCGTTCGACCGGTCGCTGTTCGCGCAGGACGCGGCGCTCGTCGTCCAGTTGCGCTGGGACGAAGCGTCCCCGGCCACGGTGCTGGTCGATCTCGACGGAGGCTCGATGCTCAGCCCGGCCGCCCGCCTCGACGACGCGCTCGAGAACCGGGCGCAGCTGGTCGGCTCGCTGCAGTCCGGCGTGTCGTCGCTCGCCGCGGCGGGTGTTCGCGCCGACGTGCGGGTGCGACCGCTCGTCGCCAGCCAGCGCCAACGCGATCGCCTGCGGATGATCCTGCCGGTCCGCCAGCGCGAGGTCGGCACGGTCGGGATCGACCACCTCCCCGACGCCGGCGGTGTCTTCGGCGTCACCGACTTCAACGACAGCACCTACCGGTAGGAGACGAAGATGAAGGGCACACTCCACCTGCAGCTCCGAGACAGGGACGGGTCGCTCGTGGACGAGCGTCGCGTCCACAACACCGTCCTGCGCACCGGCGGCGGCCTCGTCGCCCAGCTGTTCACGGGATCCGCTGGGCCGATCACCCACATGGCGGTCGGCACCAGCGACGCCGACCCGACCTCCGTCGCCGTCGACGGTCTGGCGAACGACGACGGCGCCGGTGGACCCGGGCTGCAGGGCGACGTCTCGGCGCCGATCCCCGCCGACGCGTTCCTGATCAACGACGACGAACTGCACCAGCGGATCGTCGTGCGGGTGCGCGCCACGATGCCCGAGAGCGCGGCCGTCGGCACCGTCCGCGAGGCCGGGCTCGTGTCACGGCAGGGCAGCGATGACGTGTTGTACAACCGCGTCGTCTTCGCCCCGATCGAGAAGGGTCCCGACCACGACCTCACCCTGTTCTGGGAGGTCGAGTTCCCCTACGGCGACCTGCAGTGGTTGGTGCAGTGATGGCCGATCGACCGCCGGCCCGCCCGGCACCCGTCCGAACCCCGAGGAGAGAACGATGAGCAGTTCCATCAAGGGCGCGATGAACCTGAAGTTGCTGGGCCACGCCCCCGCGAACCGAGACGCCCAGGTCCGCCTGCGCAACGAGTCGACGGGGGAGGAGATCACCCGCAAGCCCTTCCTCGACGGCTCGCTGGTCGTGCGCGACATCGACCCGGGCCAGTGGCAGGTCGAGGTGATCCACCCCAACCTGATCGAACCACTCTTCCAAGATCGGGTGCGGGTGATCCCACAGCCCCGGCCCGTCTACGTGCCGGTGCCGATCCCGTCGGCACGGTTCGAGGACAACCCGATCCGCGACATCCCCGACGCCGATCTCACCCCGGTGCAACAGACCGCCACGGCCGTGCGCGCCGCCGTCGCCCCGATCGCCGGCAAGGCGGCCGGCGAGGTG
The DNA here is from genome assembly GCA_964350535.1 of uncultured Ilumatobacteraceae bacterium. GTDB lineage: Bacteria > Actinomycetota > Acidimicrobiia > Acidimicrobiales > Ilumatobacteraceae > CAYGLH01. Next base: position 8,486 of record CAYGLH010000053.1, on the reverse strand, counting down.
ATCCGCGCCGACGACTGGAACCAGCTGGTCGCCGCGGTCAGCGACCTCGCCGGGTCCGTGCTCGAGCTGACCCGACTGGTGAGCCCACGAGGTCACGATCATCCCGAGATCGCCGCCAAGATCGACGAGGTCCAGGGCAACATCCGGCGCTTCGTCGAGTCGTTCGGTCGCTCGTTGCTCGAGCTGCGACGCGACATCGAGAACCAGAGCGTGCGGCGGGCGACCACCGACATGCTCGATCTGGCCGGCGTCGCCGGACCGGCGCGTGACCGCGTGCTGACGCGGATGGACGACCTCGAACTGTCGCTGCAGGCGACCCCGATGGAGTTCACCCGCAAGATGGCTGCCACCGGTGCAGCGCTGGCGTCGGAGGTCAACCGCATCGCCGCCGAGCAAGGCACCGATGCCGACCAGTTCTTGCAGGCGCCCGAGACCCGTCGTGTCCTCGTGATGGCCGAGCAGCTCAGCACCAGCGGGGTCCAGACGGCCCCCGAAGAGGAGCTGGAGACGTACCGCCGTACAGGACTGGCGACCGGGGGTTCGAAGTTCAACTTCGCGGCGCGGCCGTGAGTCATCGCTGAAGGAGAGGAGGGCACATGGCAACGGTTGCCGAGATCGAACGGATCGCTGCGCTGATCGAGCGGCTGCTGCCGCTGCGCGACCGGCGCGCCGGCGAGCTGATCGAGGCCGAGGACTGGAACACGGTGGTCGGCGTGCTGCTGGAGGTGGCGCGCGCCGTCGTCACGGAGGCCGAGGAGGAGGTGCCGCCACACACCCACTCCGATCAGGTCACGGCGGCCTGGCTCGACCCGGTCCTGCGCGCCCGCCTGGAGAAGGGTCCGCTGGCGGACCCGGCATCGGTCGCCCGGGTGGCCAAGCTCGAGCGTGGCCTGAGCGGGTTGCGCGGCGACGTCGACGCGGTCGGGCGCGACCTGGGCACCGTCCGTTCGGCCGCCAGCAGGCTCGAAGCGGCGGACCTGGCCAGGGAGTCGTCGCTGACCCGGGTCACCCGCAAGGTCGACGGCCTCGGCGACGCTCGCGACGATGTCAGCGACGTCCGCGCAACGCTGGGGGTGCTGCAGTCCGACCTGGACCGCATGTCGGCGTTCGCCCGCGACCTCGACGTCGACGGCCAGACCGTCACCGTCGCCGGGTTGCTCGAGCGGCTGACGAGCCTCGAGGGCCTGCGCGATCGGCTGACCGGCCCCGACGGGCAGGAGCTGAACGCCACCACCTTCCAGTTGCGCCTCTCCGAGTTGGAGAACACCCTCGTCACGGAGGACGAGCTCGACGTGGCCCTCGGGGGGATCGGCGGCGGCGCGCTGCCGGGCGAGATCCGCGAGCAACTGCTGGCCGATGCCCGGCTCGCCGCACGCGAGCAAGCCGACGCGTCCAGCGCCGATCTCGAAGGTCGGTTGACGAGCGACATCAACGCCAGGATGGCCGCCGTCGAGCAGGCCGCCGTCAACGCTGCGACCGGCCGCGCGGAGGAGATCGGCACCCAGCTGGGGCGCGACCTGCGGGGCGAGCTCGGTGCGGACATCAGTGCCGGCGACGACGCTGTGAGGGGCACCATCGACGAGGCGGTGAGCACGTTGGGGGCGAGCGTCCGCACCGAGCTCGACGAGAGGATCGGGTTGCTCCGCGGCGACGTCGACGCGGCGATCTCGGACGGGCTGGGCGACGCCCGCGAGGAGCTCCTGGCGTCGCTCGACCGATCGGTGTCCGGACTGCGCGACGAGATCGCCCCACTCGACGGACGCATCGCCGAGGCGGAGAAGACCAGTGCCACCGCGGCAGGGCGCGCCGACAGCGTCGCCCGCCAGCTCGACGGGTTGGCCGGCGACCTGCGCGCCGAGATCGACGAGCGGATCGACGACGTGGTGGCCTCGGTGCGCGCCGACGCGCTCGCCGCCGACTCCAAGGTGGTCGCCGGGTTGCGCGCCGAGATGGCCGTCGAGCGCCGCCGCATCGACGAGCGCTTCGACGCCCTCGACGCGAGGCTGCCCGAGATCGTCGACGCCCGCATCGCCGCCGTGCGGCGAGAGCTCGATGCCGACATCGACACGCGCATCGGCAGCGCGCGGGACGACCTGTCGTCGGCGCTGTCGAAGTCGATCTCGACGGCAGTGGTGCGGGAGATGGACGCCCGCGGCGTGGGCCGCAGCGACGGCCCGATCCTGCGGGAGGGGCCGATCCTACGCGACGGGCCGATCCTGCCCACCGATCTCGACCGGCCGCGGTAGCGCGCGGAGAGGGTGATGCTCGCAGAGTTCGAGGCCCAGCTCGCCGACTACCTCGGGGCGCGGCTCGACCCGCCGTTCGCGGGTCGGGTCGACGTCGCCCCGGGCACTGCCGCCGACGACGAGCCGACGATCACCGTCGCCGTCACCGACGCCCGCGTGCTCGCCCCCGACTTCGGCAGCACGCGCCCGGAGGTCGCCCCGGGTGCGGACGATCCGCGCCGGGTCGTGCGGCTCGATGTCGACGTCCGACTCGAGATCAGCGCTGCCGACGACGCGGGGCGCGCCCAGGTGGTCGACGGCGTCGACGCGCTGTTGTACGAGCTGGACGGCCCGGGGGCGCGGACGGAGCCGACGCTGGCCTCGCCGGCCGACGACCCCGGGTTCGTGCTCGAACGGCTCGACGTCCGGTCGGCCGCGGTTGCGCCGGCCGAGGGCGCGCCACACGTCGAGCTGAACGCCGTCGGCTGGTTCTGGCCTCCCGATGCGCCCGGGATCACGGGCGCACCGATCGCCGAGGCGCGGGTGCGCACGATCGCCCGCCCGGTCGACCTCGCCCCGTGGCCGCTCAGGCTGCGCGCCGGCGACGGCACCGTCACGTTCACCCTCACCATGGCCGCGGTCGGCACCACGGTGCTCGACGGTGCGGCGATCGACCGCGACGACTTCGGTGCGTTGGCCGTGCGACTCGTCGACGCCGGCGGACGCCCGGGCGCAGGGGCGCTGACAGGCGGCGCGGAGGGTCCGCTCGACAGCCGCATCGTCGTGCTGTCCGGTGGCACGACAACGGTCGACTACACCCCACCCACCGACGCAGCGGCCGACCACCTGATCGTCGCGGTCGCGCGGCCGGACACCGGTGACGGTCCGGACGTCGGCGTCGAGTTGGCGCGGTTCTCCCTCGAGGTCGGCGCGTGATGGCACGGTGGGCTCGCCCAGTGTCGCAACGGGAGTTCGGCTGATGGCGTTCGACACCGTCCTGCTGGCCCATCAGCCGTCGATCTCGGTGGCACTCCCGGTCTTCCACGCCGTGTTCCAGGCGACGGCGGTCCCGTTCCTCGAGACCTTCGACGCGGGCCCCGAGCCGATCGCAATCCCGTTCGACTGGGAACCGCTCGCCGGCGCGGACGGCGTCCGTGTCGACCCGGTCACCGTGACGATCGCCCCGCCCGGCCCGTCGGTCGGCGCGATCAACATCGGCGAGCTCGTGCACCGCGTCGTGGGCGGTGCGATCCACGTCGAGATCCCGAACCGGCATCGGGTCGCCACGTTGCACCTCGCCGGCCTCCACGACGCCGACGGCGACATCGACCTCGTCGACGCCGCCGACTACCAGAGCGGCGGCTGGCGCCTCGCCATCACGCCGATCGACGCGTCCGGGCAGTACTTCGCTCCCGCCGTCACCGTGCCGGCGGTCGGCGCCAACGGTCAGCGGAACACGATGTTCGGTGGTGGGAGCTTCGGCAACCGCACGCTCACGCTGCCGGACCTCGAGGCCCACCAGGTGCGGATCGCGTTGGTCAACGGCGACGCGCCTGACTTCCCGGAGTCGAAGCCGCTCGAGGTGGACACCGTGACCGGTTGGGCCGCGCCGCACCCGCGCGACCTCGCGGTCGACGGACCCGACGGGGCGCCGCTCTGGGCGTTCCCCGGCACGCTGCTCGCCGGCACGCCGCCTGCGGTCGCCGACCTCACCGTCGGGCTGCAGGCGGCGCTCGCCGCCCGGTTCGAGGCAGGCGACCCGCTGTCGGGCGCCGCGACGATCACGGCCGCCCAGGCGAGCAAGGTCGCCCTCGACCTGCCGACCGTGCGCGGCGCCCTGGTGCGCTCCGTCCCGGGCACGACGACGGTGGTGCTCGCCGGGGATCCGGCGGAGGTCACGATCGACGGCCCCGATCTCCCGCAGGAACGACCGACGGACGTGGTCGCCGACGTGCACGTGGTCTACGACGGCATCAGGCTCGCCGAGATCTCCGATCTGCTGCCGACGAGCCGCGCCGTCAGCGGCAGGGTCGTCCGGTCCGAACCCGCCGTCCGCGCGCTGCCGCCGAGCGCGCTGCGCGACGAGCGGATCGCCCGGGTCGGGCTCGTCGGTCGGTCGTCGGTCGCGAGCGATCTGTCGATCCACGTGGTCGACGCGACGCCCGGTGCCGATCATGCTCCGCTCGCGCCGCCGGCGGTGTGCTCGCTCGATGCGACGAGCGCGTCGGAGGAGTTCACGGTCGTGTGGGCGACGTTCGATCCGCCGATCCACGTCGACCGTCCGGTCGGCATCTCGGTCACGGTCACCGACGGATCGTTCTGGTGGGTCGGCGAGCCCGAGCCGCTCGTGCGGATCGCCGTCGTCGACCCCGACCCGGGCGGTCGACCGATCCTGCTCGCCGGAGCGACGCTGCTCACGCTCGACGCGCCGACGCTGGCGGTCGATCGTGCGGCGCTCCCCGGTGCGGGGTTCGTCGGTGCGGGGTTCGTCGACGGCGCCACGGCCGCCGAACCGCTCGAGTTCGCCAGCGCCCTGTTCTGCACCGTCGAGCTGACCGACGTGTCGCTGCGGTATGCGCGACCGCGAGGGGGCGGGTGACATGACGGTCGTCGATCAGTTGGCGGCACTCGACTTCGCCGCGATCGACGACGCGCTCGGACGCGTGAGGACGGCGGTCGACGTCGACGGCGAGCTCGACCTCGGCGCACTCGACATCACCTCGCTGTTGGGAGATCTCGGTCCGTTGATCGAGAGCGTCGAACAGCTCGACACCGACCCGGATGCCCTGTTGGCGATCGCCCGGAGCGTGCTCGACGAGCTGGTCGGCCTCGTCGGGCTGCCCGAGGCCGGCGAGCTCACCGACCTGCTCGACGGCCTCGCCACGCTGGCCGAGCTGATCGCCGGCGTCGTCGAGGTGCTCGCCTCGGGCGACGGCCGCGATCTTGCCGACCGGTTGCTCACCGAGGTCGGCCGCACCCTCGACCTCGACACGCTCGTGTCGGAGGTGGTCGGCCGTTCGGCGGACGCGCTGGGTGTCGATCTGCCCGATCCGCTCCAGGACGCCCTGGAGCAGCTCGGCCGGCTGGGGACCGACATCGACGACCCCGGAGCACTCGCCGACGTCGTGCTGCGGAGCATCGGCGGGGTGTCGCTCGACGACGTCGTGGGCGTCGCCGGTGGGCTGTCCGGAGCCCTGTCGCTCGTCGTCGGTGCCGGCGATCACGAGCGGGTCGAGGGCGTGCTCGCCACGATCGACGCACGAGTCGACGCGATCGTCGTGCTCAGCTCCCCGCCGGGGACCGGCGGCCTGTCCGGCGATCGGCTCGATGCGTTGATCGAGGAGGTCGAGTCGCTGGTCGCGACGCTCGACGCGCTGGCATCGACGGAGCTGCCGCGACTCGCCGACGGCATCGCCACCGACCTCCGCTCCGCCCGCAACCAGCTGGTCGCCCTCGACCCGGTGACTGCGCTCGACGACCTGCGGGCGAAGATCCCGAGTGGGGCATCCGTCATCCTCGACGTCTTGGTGGTGCCGTTGCGCGAGCTCGCCGGCGGGCTGGGAGCGGTCACCGCGGAGTCGATCGAGGCCGCGCTGGCCGAGGCCCGCGTCGAACTGACCGACTTCATCTCGGTGGGTGCGCTCGGCGACCTCCTCGACGGCATCGAGGACGGCCAGCGGCAGTTGACCCGGGTGATCCGCGACCTCCCACTGGAGCTCGCTCGCGATTCGATCGTCGCCGCCCTGCGCGATGTACAGCAGGCGATCCTGGAGTTCCGCGGGTTCGATGTGCTCGACGACCTCGTCGCACCCGTGCGGGCGTTGATCCCGCCCCTCCAGGCGTTCGACACCTCCAGCGTGACCGCCGCCGTCGAGGACCTCGTCGCGATGGTCGACGGGGTGTTCGCCGACTTCCCGATCGACGACCTGCGCGACGCCATCGACGCGATCGTCGAGCCGCTGGGAGCGATCCTCGACGAGGCCACGCCCATCGTCGAGGGCGTGGTGGCGGAGCTCGAGGCGCTCGTCGCCCAGGTCGACCAGGTCGACTTCGAAGCGGCGGGTGCCGAGGTGCTGGAGGCGCTGGCCGAGATCCGCAACCAGGTCCAGGACGCGCTGAGCACCGACGACGTCCCCGATGCGCTGAAGGCGGTGATCGCCGGTGCCGCGGCGACCCTGAAGGCGATGGATCTCGCCGTCGAACTGAGCGACCCATTCGAGGAGGCGCTCGCCGAGATCGACGTCGGCGCGGTGCTCGAACCGATCGAGGAGCTCTGGAACGAGCTCGGTGCGGCGTTGGAGCGGGCCACGCCGGCGGCGTTGATCGCCGAGCTCGACCCGCCCTTCGAACAGATGCTGGCCAAGCTCGACGAGGTGTCGCTGGCGCCGCTCACCGATGCCTTGAGCGGCCTGTTCGACCAACTGCTCGAAGCGATCCGGCGGGCCGACCCCCGGCAACTGGTCGCACCGCTCGAGGCCGAGTTCCAGCAGTTGCTGGCGACCCTCCGGGGCGTGCTCGACCCGGCTCCGCTGTTCGCGCCGCTCCGCGCCGCGTACGACGAGCTCCAGGGACTGCTCGCGTCGATCGACATCGAGGCGGTGATGGACGAGGTGCTCGGCGGGATCGCCGACGCGCCGTCGATGGTGACCGATGCCGTCGGCAGCGAGCTCGATCGCCGGAGCGAGGGCGGCGGTGTCGTGCCGACGCCGGGCGACGACGCGTTCCGGTTCGGCGACATCCTCCGGCCATTCGCCGCGCTCGTCGCCGAGATCCGGGGTCGCCTCCACGCCCTCGGCGACCAGGTCGTCGGGGAGGGTCTCGGGATGGTCGCCGACGCCACCCGCGCCCTGCGCGCCCTGCTCGACCCGGCGGCGGGGATCGCCACCCGACTTGCCGACGCGCTCGACGAGCGGCGGGGGTGGCTCGAGGTCTCCCGCACCGGCGGTCCGCTCGGCGTCGCGCACGCCCGGCTCGCCGGTCTCCAGCGCTCGCTCGACGCACTCTCGCTGGACGCCACGGCGCGTGCACGGCTCGACACGGCGCTCGGTCCGGTGCGCCTCGACGCACGGATCGAGCTCGATGTCTCGGTGACCGCTCCGGCGCTCGAGCAGGCCGCCGCCGTCGAGGCGGCCGGCACACCCGACGGCATGGGGCGCAGCGTCCGGCTGCTCGCCCGCGCGCTCGACGAACTGTTGCCGGGCCCGCTGTTGGAGGACGTGCTCGACCCCCGCACGGAGGTCGCCGCCTTCGTCGACGCGCTGGTCGATCCGATCGACCCGGCGCCGGTGGTCGCGGAGCTCGACGCCATCGGCGAGGAGATCTCGACGACGCTCGCCGGTTTCGTCGACCAGCTCAGCGTGGGGCTGCTCGGGATCTGGGACGACCTCGTCGCCGGCATGCAGCCCCTGATGCCGACGAGCATCGCAGCGCGGTTGCAGGCGGTCGTCACCGCCGTGGCCGACGAGCTGAGCGCGCTCGATCCGGGCGTCGTGGAAGACGAAGCCCGGCAGGTCGTCGACGCGGCCGTCGGGCTCCTCGGGCTGCACTCGCCGGCGACCGTGGCGGCCGAGTTCGGCGCCGTGTTCGATGCCGCCCTCGGCATCGTCGAGGACCTCGACCCCGGTGACCTGCTCGGCGATCTCGATCCGTTCGCCGGGCTGCGCGCCGAGCTCGAGGTGCTTCGGCCCTCCGTCGTGCTCGAACCGCTCGTGACGCGCACGGCGTCGCTCACCGACGCGCTCGAGCTCATCGCGTCGATCGACCTCGGCATCGCGGGCGAGCTGGTGGTCGAGCTCGAAGCGGCGTTCGTGGTGGTGCTCGACGGGGTCGAGCGCGAGTGGGAGGCGCTGTTGGACGAGCTGAGCGGGCTCGGAGGGGGATCGGGCGGCAGCGTCGGGATCGGCCTGTGAGCAGGGAGGGAACAAGATGTCCGATGCGTCGCTGAAGGTGCCACGGGCGGACGGCTCGACGCTCGTGCTCGAGCGCGACGATCGGCGACGCACGTTCCGACTGGCCGACGCTGCGGGGCCGCTGCTGGCGTTGCGCGCCGACGGTGAGGCGATCGTCGGCGACGACCGCACCGGCACCACGATCGCCACGCGCGACGGGTGGTCGACCCGTGTCGAGCGGCGCACCGGGCACCGCGCCGACCACCACACCGACGGCGCCGCCGAGCACCGCACCGACCAGTCCGCCGACCAACCCGTCGACGACGCCGTCGCAGGACAGGTGCTGCGGGTCGATCGTGACGCTGCCGGGCGC
>CAYGLH010000052.1:0-14554 GCA_964350535.1 uncultured Ilumatobacteraceae bacterium | reverse complement strand
CGGCGCTCGACGGGGTGCGCGCCGTCTACGTCGCCTTCTCCCCCGACCTCGCACTGCCGGGCGCCGACGAGCTGATCGCGGAGTTCACCGCAACCGCAGTACGACACGGCGCAGCGCGGTTCGTCCTGCTGTCCGGGCGCGGCGAGGAGGGCGCCGAGTCCGCCGAGCGGGCCCTGCAGGCCATCGCTCCGAGCTGGAGCATCGTCCGGTGCAGCTGGTTCGACCAGAACTTCAGCGAGGACTTCTTCCTCGACGGCGTCCGCGCCGGCACGCTCGCCGTGCCCGCGGGTGACGTCGCCGAACCGTTCATCGACGTCGATGACATCGCCGACGTCGCGGTCGCCGCGCTGCTCGGAACGATCGAAGCCGGGTCGGTGCTCGAGCTCACCGGACCGGAGCTGCTGACGTTCGACGACGTCGCCGCCGAGCTCTCCGCGGCGACCGGACGCAGCGTGGAGTACCTCCCCGTCAGCAACGGCGAGTTCCGGGACCTGGCCCGCGCCCACGGCATGCCCGGTGAGCTCGCGGACGGACTCGGCGACCTGATGGCCGAGGTGCTCGATGGGCGGAACGCCAGCACCACCGACACGGTCGCACGGGTGCTCGGACGTCCGGCCCGATCGTTCCGGGCGTACGCCCACAGGACTGCGGCCACCGGGGTCTGGGAGGCCGCCGAGCGCGTCGAGGTGGGGTCGTGAACTGGACCGACATCGCGACCGGCGTCGCCGCCCTCGGCGCAGGCATCACGGGCGGTGCACTCTGGGCGTTCTCCAGCTTCGTGATGCCTGCGCTCGGCCGGACGCCCGCGCCGACGGGGATCACCGCCATGCAGGCGATCAATCGGGCGGCACCCACCCCGTGGCTGATGGTCCCGTTCATCGGCACCGCCCTCCTGTCGGTCCCGCTGGCGATCGGCGCGGTCGGCGACCTCGACGCATCCGGTGCCGGCTGGCGGCTCGCCGGCGCCGTGCTGATGCTCGTCACCGTGGCCATCACGGCGGCGTTCCACATCCCGCGCAACGAGGCGCTCGACCGGATGGATGCGTCGACGCCGCAGGCGGCCGCCTACTGGGCGAACTACCTGTCGGTGTGGACCGTGGGCAACCACGTACGCACGGCGACGGCGCTGGCGGCCGCCGCTGCGCTCGTCCGGGCGTTGACGCTCGCGTGAGTCAGCGGGTGGCGTGGGCGTCGAGGAGGTGGGCGACCGCCAGCGACAGCCGGCGCGCCGTCGGCACGTGGAGGTACTCGTTCGGGCCGTGCGCGTTGGCGTCCGGCCCGAGCACCCCCGTCACGACGAACTGGGCGGCCGGGAACCGCTCGCCCAGCATCCCCATGAACGGGATCGACCCGCCCTCGCCGAGCATCCGGGCCGGCGCCCCGAACGCCGCCGTCGACGCCTCGGCGAGCGCGTCGGCCAGCCACGGGGCGGTCGCCGGAGCGTTCCAGCCGGCGGCGTACTCGGGTGTGAACGTCACCGTCGCCCCGTACGGCGGATCGGACACGAGCGCCTCGCGGATGGCGGCGGCGGCCGCAGCGGGTTCGGCCGTCGGCGGGAGCCGGAACGACAGCTTCAGCGATGTCGACGGCCGCAGCACGTTGCCCGCCCGCGCCGTGGGCGGCAGGCCGTCGGCACCGACCACGCTGAGCGTCGGCCGCCAGGTCTGGGCCAGCAACTGCTCGACGGGATCCTCGGTCGCCGGCCGGGCGCCGGCCACGAACGGGTAGTCGTCGGAGGTCGAGCCGACCTCGGCGGCGGTGGCGCGTGCCGCGTCGAGCCGTTCGGCGGGGATCTCGACGTTGCACTCGTCAACGAGGATCTCGCCGGTGCGGGCGTCCTCGACGCGATCGAGGAGCGTCCGGGCGATGCGGAACGTCGAGGGCACGATCCCCGACACGTGGCCCGAGTGCAGGCCCTCCTCCACGATGTCGACGCGCAGCGTGCCCATCACGACCCCGCGCAGCGACGTGGTGACCCACATCCGTTCGTAGTCGATGCATCCCGAGTCGAGACACACGACGAGGCTCGGCGTGCCGATTCGCTCGGCGAGGTGTGCGACGTAGGCGGGCAGGTCGGGCGACCCGGACTCCTCGCTCGACTCGATCATCACGACGCACCGGTTGTGCGACCCGCCGGCGGCGTGGACGGCCTCGATCGCGGCGAGCGCGGCGAACGACGAGTAGCCGTCGTCGGCGCCGCCGCGCCCGTACAGGCGGTCGCCGTCGAGCACCGGCGTCCACGGCCCGAGGCCGTCGCGCCACCCGGTCATCTCCGGCTGCTTGTCGAGATGGCCGTACAGCAGGACCGGGTCGCCGTCGCTCCCCTCGCCGGCGGCCGGGATCTCCATCAGGATCAACGGCGTCCGGCCGTCGAGCTCGACCACCTCGACCGTCAGCCCGGGGATCGGGCGGGCCCGACACCACGCCACGAGCATGTCGACCGCCCGCGCCATGTGCCCGTGCTCGCGCCAGTCGGGATCGAAGTCGGGGGACACGTTGGGGATCGAGATGTACTCCGACAGCACCGGGAGCGCTCGGTCCCAGATCTCGCCGCACCGCTCGGCGGCGGCCGATGTGAGGGTCATCGCGCTCACGGTACCCGCGCCGGCCGAGTACCCTCGGGCCTACCGATCGAAGGGTGGCTAGGGTTCCGCCCGGTCGTCGCCGCAGGGCGATCGACCGGGGTCGCTGGTCCGAGCGCCACGGAAGGCCCCACATATCCGGGCTCGCACCTCATGGGACAAAAGCCTCGAGTGGAGACATCGGCGTTGCTCAGTCGCGCCATCCACGAGGAAGTTCATGTCCCACACCACCCCGCCACCATCCGACCCCACCGCCGGCGCCGCTCCCGTCGCGCCCTCACACTCCGGCCACGGTTCTGCGATCATCTCGGCCCTCGTCGTCACCGTACTGTGGAGCTCGTCGTGGGTGCTGATCCGCTGGGGACTCGACGACGAGGCGCTCCCGCCGCTGACGTTCGCCGGGCTGCGCTACGGCACTGCCGCCCTCGTCCTGCTCGGGTGGGTCCTCGGCAACGAAGGTCGTCGGCGCGAGGCGGCGACGCTCGAACGGCGAGATCTCGCCGTGTTGGCCGGGCTCGGCGTCGTGATCATCGCGATCACCCAAGGGGCGCAGTTCGTCGCCATCGACAACCAACCGGCGGCGACCACCAGCCTCGTGCTGTCGCTGACGCCGCTGATCGTCGCCGCCGCCTCGATGCGCACCCTCGGCGAGCCGCCGACCGCGGCACAGGTCGGCGGGGCGGCGTTCGTCGTGGTCGGGGCGTGGTGTTACTTCGCCGGCGACCTCGGAGCCACCGCCGTCGGCCTCGGCGCGGCGATCGTCGGGCTCAGCGCGAACAGCGCGGGCGCCCTCCTCGGGCGCGAGGTCAATCGGCGCCAGCGGACCTCCGCCGTCGTGGTCACGACCGTGAGCATGTGCGCCGGGGCGCTCGTGCTGCTCTCCGTCGGCCTCGCGGTCGAGGGCTGGCCGAGCGTGTCCGGCCGGGCCGCGCTGATCGTCGGCTGGCTCGCGGTGGTCAACACGGCGTTGGCGTTCACGCTCTGGAACTGGTCGCTGCGTCGGCTGACCGCCGTCGAGGCGGCCGGGATCAACAACACGATGTTGATCCAGATCGCGTTGCTGGCGTGGTGGCTGCTCGACGAGTCGCCCGGCGTCGCCGGAACGATCGGGCTGGTGATCGTGTCGGCGGGGATCGTGACGATCCAGCTGGCCGGTCGCCGGTGACCCGACGGAGTGCCGGCCGACTCAGCCGGCCTGCACGCGGTTGGCGCAGGTGCCGGTCCGCACGACGTCGCGCACGTTCGTCAGCGTCGTGTCGGCGATCGCCGTCAGCGCCTCGTCGGTGAGGAACGCCTGGTGCGCCGTGATCAACACGTTCGGGAACGTCAGCAGGCGGGCGAACCGGTCGTCGTGGAGCACCTCGTCGCTGCGGTCCTCGAAGAACAGCGGGGCCTCCTCCTCGTACACATCGAGCGCCATCGAGCCGATGTGTCCCGACTTCAGCGCGTCGATCACCGCCGAGGTGTCGAGGAGCGCACCACGCCCGGTGTTCACCAACATCGCGCCGGGTTTCATCATCGCGATCGACCGTTCGTCGATCAGGTGGTGGGTCTCGTCGGTGAGCGGGCAGTTGAGCGTGACGATGTCGCTCTCCGCCAACGCCGTCTCGACGTCGACGTACTCGGCGCCCAGCTCGACGAGGTGAGCGTCGGGGTACGGGTCGGCGACGAGCACCCGACACCGCAGGTGCCACAGCAGGCGCGCCACGATCCGGCCGATCCGGCCCGCGCCGATGACGCCGGCGGTCTTCCCGGCGACGTCGAAGCCGACCAGCCCGTCGAGCGCGAAGTTGCCGTCGCGCACGCGGTTGTAGGCGCGCGGGATGTGCCGGTTGAGCGCCAAGATCAGCGCGATCGTGTGCTCGGCGACGGCGTTCGGCGAGTACGCGGGCACGTGGGCCACGACCACTCCCAGCCGCCTCGCGGCGACGAGGTCGACGTGGTTGTACCCAGCGCAGCGCAGCGCGACGCACGAGGTCCCGCCCGTTGCGAGCGCCTGCAGGACGGGCTCGGACAGGTCGTCGTTGACGAAGGCACAGATCGCGTCCGCACCCGCCGCCAGACCGACGGTCGCAGGACTGAGCCTCGGCTCGAGGAAGCGCATCTCGATCTCGCCGGTGTCGGCCGCGGCGAAGCTGCGTTCGTCGTACGGCTTGGCCGAGAACAAGCGGAGGTCGATCATCGCCCCCACCGGGATGTGGTGACGTCGCGGTCGCTCATCAGCGCGGCGGGGGGACGTCGAACAGCCGGCCGGTGGTGGTGGCCAGGAAGGCGTCGAGCGGGATCGACTCCTGTCGCAGCTCGCCCTGCGCAGGAAGGGTGCCGTTGCGCACCAGCTCGATCGCGGCGGCGACCGAGCCGGCGGTGGTCCACGCGATCGCCGTCGCCTCGCGCCCGCCGATCTGCCGTGGGAAGAAGCTGCGCACGTACTCAAGTCGGCGCATCCGCCCGTCGATCCACCCCTCCGAGGAGACGTGGACATGGACGACGTCGGCGTCGACCGGCGGCTTGGCGTTGGTGAGGATCTCACCCGCGAGCTGGCGACGTTCGCGCAGCAGCAGCTCGTGGAAGAAGAAGTTCATGAGGTCCATGTGGCCGGGGTACCGCATCGTCTTGTAGTCGAGGTTCTCGACACGCCCGACGTACGTGTCACACATCGTGCCGAGCCCACCCGACGTGGTGAACGCCTCGAGGTGCGCCCCACCGACGTAGATGGTCTCCTTCCACTCCATCGACGACACGAACTTGCGCACGCCGTCCTCGATCACCTCGCAGTCGTTGAGGTACTCGTTGACGACGCCCTCCGGCGACCAGTTGAAGGCGTAGCCGAGCAACCCCGTCGGGTTCTGCGGGAGGGCGCCGACGCGCATCCGGATCGACCGGCAGCGGTCGAAACGCTCGACCTGCGACGCCGCCACGATCGCCACGAATCCGGGTGCCAGCCCGCATTGCGGTGCCATCACCCGGTCGGAGGTGGCGGCCAGCTTGCGGATGTGCTCGGTGGTCGGCACGTCCTCGGTGAGGTCGAAGTAGTGGCGACCGAGCCGATGGGCGACGTCGGCGACGCCGCGATTGAACTCGTACGGCAAGCACGACAACACGGCGTCGACCGCGCCCAGCGCCGCCTCGAGCGCGGTCGTGTCGGTGACGTCGAGCGGCACGACGGCGAACGGCTCGTCGCTGGAGGTGGGTTGGACGTCGTGGGCTCGGACGGTGAGGCCGGCGTCGTGGAGCAGCCGAGCGGCGAGCAGCCCGACCTTGCCGAGCCCGAGCACGGCGATCGAGTCGATGCGGGGGGCAGGACCCATGCCGCGAACCGTACCCCGTGTCGGACGTCGCCGGATCCCACTCGCGGATCGGGAGCGGCGGGAACCTTTCCGGCGCGCGATGCGTCTCATACTGCGGAGGGGAAGGGGTCGACATGACGATCGAACTGGAGCCGGTCGACAACGGGGCGCCGCCGCCGCGACGCCGCAACGGTGTCGCCATCGTGGGCGCGGCGGTGCTGCTGGCGGGCGCCGCCGGCGTCGGGTTCGGCCTGGGCAGGGCCACCGACGACCGTGCGGGCGACGCGGACGACGCGACGCGCACCGAGGAGGCGGAGCCGAGGGCAACGCCGGAGGCCAGCAGCGCGCCCGAGGACACGACGACCGCCGGGTCGGGGTCGCCGGCAGCAGCGCCTGCGGAAGCGCCCGACCCTGCGTCGCCACCGACGTTCGAGGCACCGGTCGGCGACGGGGAACCGGCCGCTGCGGCCGCCGACTCGTTCCTCTCGTCCGAGGACATCGCCACGTGGGAGGCGGCAGGGGGGCCGGGGTGGTCGATGTTCGGCGAGCAGCCGCTCGAGCTCATCACGCAGCGCACCACTGCGGCCGGGGTGACCGTTCGTGCCCATCGCACCGAGCCCTACCTCCATCACGAACCCTTCCAGACGACCGACGGCACCACCTGGCAACCGCCGCCGTGGTGCTCGCCGAACGCCGAGCTGCGGATCGCCCTCGGTGGCGGCGAGGCGACCGGCAGTCCCGTGCTCGACGTCGGGTCGGTCAGCTGGTGGCAGGAGCCGTTCAAGGGCCGTGCGATCTCCTGGCTGACGCTCGGCGTCGCGGACGACAACCCGTACCAGGTCGTGGTCGTCCAGGCCCCGCCGGGCACCACCGCCGTCACGGCGGCGTGGGCGGACGGTCAGACCGACGGGGCGAGCCCCGAGAACGGTGTGGCGTTGCTCGTCGCCGCCGGTGCCCCGCCGGCCGCCGCGGATGGCGTCCCGTCGGCGCCAGACGTGGAGCTGACCTTCGAGGGCGATGCGCCCGCAGTGCTCAGCCCGACGGACGCGTCGACCTGGGACGATCCCGAGTTCGTCGACTCGTGCTCCCCGCCGCCACCGGCGCTCCCCGCGCCGGGCGAACAGCCCGCCGATCCAGCCGCAGCCGAGGCGGCCGTCCGGGCCACGGTCGCCGAGGTCTACGACGACGACGAACCCGGCGCCGACGGCGCCCTGATCGACGACGAGACCGGGGTGGCGGAGGCCCGCCGGCAGGTCGCCGAAGGTGACTTCGGCGACGCCGCGGCGAGCGCGGTGGCGGTGGTCGAGGAGATCGTCTTCACCTCGCCGACCGATGCCGTCTTCAGGTATCGGCTCGAAACGTCGAGCGGCGTCTTCGGCGACCGCTTCGGTGCCGCGGTGTTGATCGACGGCACGTGGAAGCTGACGCGCGACACCGTCTGCCTCGACCTCGGGCTGGCCGGCGGCGACTGCGGCGGTCCGATCACCCCGGCCTGGCCGCCGGTCGACATCCTCCGCCCGGGGCCGGCCGTCGACGTGCCGGCCGTCACCGACCCGGCGGTCACCGACCCGGCGGTCACCGACCCCGGCGGCTGAGCCGGTCGCGACTCGCGGATCGGCGACCTACGATCGGGACCATGCCCCTCACCGGAGAGTACGAGCCGAGCACCTGGGACTGGGTCCGCGAGCAGGTCGACACCTACGAACGCACCGGAGGCGCCGAAGCGAACACGCTGCGCGACACCGGCATCCCGATCGTCATCATCACGAGCCGCGGCGCCAAGAGCGGCAAGCTGCGCAAGTTCGCGCTGATGCGCGTCGAGCACGACGGCGAGTACGCCCTCATCGCGTCGAAGGGCGGCGCGCCGGAGCATCCCGGCTGGTACCACAACCTGGTGGCCGAGCCGCACGTGATGATCCAGGACGGGCCCGAGCCGCACGACTATCGCGTCGAGATCGTCAGCGGTGACGAGCGTCAGACCTGGTGGGATCGCGGCGTCGAGATCTTCTCGCCCTACGCCGAGTACCAGCAGAAGACCGACCGCGAGATCCCGGTCTTCGTCGCCCGCCGCATCGACTGAACCGTCAGCCCACCGCGCACCGGCACCTCCGTCCGCACAATGACGTCGACGAACGACTTCGGCCAGCCGGTCGGGGACCAACTGACCGGCTGGACGGCGCCATCGTTTCCGCCGCGCCGTCCGCTCACGGGTGACCACGTCGCGCTCGAGCCGCTCGAGGACGCTCACGCCGACCGGCTCTGGCCGGCGTTCGAGCGCGCCCCGGAGTCGTTGTGGACCTACATGCCGATCGGGCCGTTCGCGTCGTCCGGCCAGTTCGGGTCGACGGTCGCGCGGCTCGCCGCCGATCCGGACCTGGCCCCGTACGCGGTGGTCGTCGGCGGCGTGCCGTGCGGCTTCCTCACCTACCTCAGGATCGAGCCGACCGTCGGCTGCATCGAGATCGGTTCGATCGCCTACTCCCCCGCGCTGCAACGCACCGTGGCGGCGACCGAGGCGATCCGGTTGATGATCGCCAACGCGTTCACCCTGGGCTACCGGCGTGTGGAGTGGAAGTGCGACCACCTCAACGCGCCCTCCCGACGGGCCGCCGAGCGGTACGGCTTCACGTTCGAGGGCATCTTCCGGCAGGCGACGGTGTACAAGGGCCGCAACCGCGACACCGCCTGGTTCTCGATCGTCGACGGCGAATGGGCCGCCATCGACGCCGCGTTCGCCGCCTGGCTGGCGCCGACCAACTTCGGCCCCGACGGCGCACAACGACGCTCGCTGGTCGACGTGCGCTCCGACACGCCGCCGGCCTGACGCGCGGCCGCTTCGACGGCGACGGATGGACCTGGTCACACTGGGTCGATGCCCATCCAACTCGTCGGCGCCGGCCTCGGCCGCACCGGCACCTATACGTTGAAGCTGGCCCTCGAGACGCTGCTCGGCGGCACCTGCCATCACATGTACGAGGTCGGGAAACACCCCGACGAGATCCCGGTGTGGGAGGCCGCGATGCGCGGCGACCAACCCGACTGGCAGCAGTTCCTCGGCGAGTACACCGCGATCGTCGACTTCCCCGGCGCCGCGCTCTGGCGGGAGATCGCGACGGCGTTCCCGGATGCCCCCGTGCTGCTGTCGACCCGGTCGTCGGCGCGCGAGTGGTGGGACAGTGCCGACGCCACGATCTTCGAGACGACGCGCCGCTTCGACCTCGACGGCGAGCGCGCCGCCCACGGCCGGATGGTGCACACGATGCTGGAGCGCCGGTTCACCCCGGACTGGGACGACGCCGACGCGGCGATGGCCGCCTACGAGGCGCACAACGCAGAGGTCCGGGAGACGATCCCCGCGGGCCGGCTGTTCGAGTACCAGCCGGGGGACGGCTGGGGGCCGTTGTGCGCTGCACTGGACCTGCCGGAACCGGACACGCCGCTCCCCACGACGAACACGCGTGACGAGTTCCGCGCCCGCCTCGACGCCCGCTCGAGCGACTGACCCCTGCGGCGTCCCGACGCCGCGACGAATTCGACAACAATGGACCACCGGCGGTGCGGACACCGCCGACAGGACCGATGTCCCCACGCCCACTGCACAGGAGGCGCACATGTCGAACGAGCCCGAGAGCCCCGGCGCGAAGACCGACGGGATCCGCCTGCTCAGCGACCCCTTGTTGAACAAGGGCACGGCGTTCACGCTGGACGAGCGCGACGCCTTCGGGCTGCACGGTCTCCTCCCCACCCACGTGGAGACGATCGAGCAGCGCGCCGACCGCATCCGCGCCCAGCTGACCCTGGCCGACACCGACCTCAACAAGCACGTGCTGTTGCGCAACGTGCAGGACTACGACGAGACGCTGTTCCTGCGCGTCCTGCTCGACGACATCGTCGGCCTGCTGCCCATCGTGTACACGCCCACGGTCGGTGAGGGGTGCCAGCGGTTCAGTCAGATCTACCAGCACCATCGCGGCCTGTTCCTCTCGTACCCCGACGCCGATCGGATGGTCGACATCCTGCGGAGCCTGCCGCACGAGGAGGTCGGCGTGATCGTGGTGACCGACGGCGAACGGATCCTCGGGCTCGGTGACCAGGGAGCGGACGGGCTCGGGATCCCGATCGGCAAGCTCTCGCTCTACTCGGGCTGCGCCGGCATCGATCCTGCGACGTGCCTGCCGATCGTGCTCGACGTCGGCACGAACAACGAGCAGCGTCGCAACGACCCGGACTACCTCGGGTGGCGCCACGAGCGGGTCGTCGGCGACGACTACGACGCCTTCGTCGACGCCTTCGTCGACGCGGTCATCGAGGTCTTCCCCGATGTCCTGCTGCAGTGGGAGGACTTCGCCGAGCACCACGCGCATCGTCTGCTCGACCGCTATCGCGACCGGCTCTGCACGTTCAACGACGACATCCAGGGCACCGCCACGGTGGTGCTGGCGGCGGTGCTCTCCGCGCTGCGCCAGACCGACCGGCGCCTCGCGGACCAGCGCCTCGTCATCGTCGGCGCCGGTTCGGCCGGGACGGGCATCGCCGAGCAGATCGTGGCCGCGATGGTCGCCGAGGGCTCGACGGAGGCCGAGGCGCGGGAGCGGTTCTTCCTCGTCGATCGTGTCGGCTTGCTGGTCGACGACATGGACGACCTGTTGCCGTTCCAGACGCCGCTCGCCCAGCGCCGCGAGGCGGTCGCCGGGTGGAACCTCGCCGAGCCGGGCACGATCTCGCTGCTCGACGTCGTCACGAACGCGACCCCATCGGTGCTGATCGGCGTCACCGGGGTCCCGGGGCTCTTCTCCGAGGAGGTCGTGCGGGCGATGGCCGCAGGAGACGACCGGCCGGTGATCATGCCGCTGTCCAACCCGACGTCGCGTGCCGAGGCGACCGCACCCGATGTGCTGACGTGGACCGACGGGCGCGCCCTCGTCGCCACCGGCAGCCCGTTCGCTCCCGTCGACCTCGACGGCGTCACGTACACGATCGCCCAGAGCAACAACTCCTACATCTTCCCGGGCGTCGGCCTCGGCGTACGCGCCGTCATGGCCCGGCGCGTGACCGACGAGATGATGATGGCCGCCGCCCACGCGCTGGCCGCGTCGGTCGACGCGCGCGAGCTCGGCGACAGCCTGCTGCCGCCGCTCCAGGAGGTGCGCGACGTGAGCCGGCGGATCGCCATCGCCGTCGCCCGCACCGCCGTCGAACAGGGACAGGCCGACCCGCTCGACGACGACGCGATCGCCGCCGCCGTCGACGCCACCGTCTGGCAGCCCGAGTACCGCACCTACCGGTGACCGCCCGCCGCGCTCCGCACCGACCGACCCGAACGTCCCGACCCAGCGACATCGACCCAGCGACATCGACCAGAAGGAGCACCTCTCCGTGATCGACCTCAGCACCTACCGCCCGATGGGCGACAAGAAGAACAGCGACTTCTTCGAGGAGTACCTGCCGCGCATCTACGAGCGCCGCGCCGGGTGCGGGCTCCCTGAGCTCGTCGGCGAGATGGCCGCCGTGGTGATCCAGGTCGAGCACGGCGACGCGGTCGACTACCTGGCCGAGCTCGCAGTGATGGGCCCGTACCGTCTCATCGACTCCCGACTCAACGACACGCACCGCATCTTCCTCCTCCGTTCGCAGCCCGAGTTCCCCCGCCTGATCGTGCTGGAGCCACTGAGCCCGACCTACGCCGACGAGATCACGCGTTGGAACGACCTGTACCCGCTGTCCCGGGCCAAGCCGAACGCCCGCTACATCGGCGAGGTGTACCGCACCAGCTCGGTCGGCGACGTGCGGTCGGCGCTGGAGCCGCAGAACATCCGCTTCGTGTACGACGGCGATTCGGAGAACCCGTTCTACTGCCTGCCCCACCTCACGTTCACGTTCCTCTCCGACATCACCTACAACCGGGTCGGCTACGTCGATGTCGACATCGACGACCTCGACCAGCTGGGACTCACCGAGCGGTTCACGCTCTCGCCGGACGACCTCGCGCGGCTCGACCGGGCCGCCGAGCTGCAGGCCGCCCACGGCATCGACGGCAAGGTGCTGGGCCTCGACCACATGGCGACACGGATCCTCGCCGGCGAGCGGGAAGACGCGATCCTCGAGTACCTCACGATGGTGCCGTACTACTTCTGGGGGGCGTACAACATCACGGAGATGAACTCGTCGACGAACGTCACCCGCAACCCCGACGTCGACGACGACAAGAAGTCGCCGGCGCGCGTCTTCACCGCGAACAACACCCCGTCGTTCGTCAACTCGTTCGAGAACCTCCCCATGCCGACCGAGGACTTCGTCCGCAATTTCGGCCGGCGCATGCACCACATGGCCTACGCCGTGATCGACGGCCATGTCGCCGACGAGAAGAACGTCGATTACGTGGTCCGTGAGCTGCGCGACCTCGGCACCGAGTTCCTGGCGCACGTCGTCGGCGAGTGCAAGGACGAGCCCAACCTCAAGCAGATCTTCTCGAAGGCCTCACCGTTCTCGATCCTGATCACCGAGTACGTCGAGCGGTGCCACGGGTACGAAGGGTTCTTCACGCGCAGCAACGTCGCCGCGCTCACCGAGGCAGCAGGGGAAGCCGAACGCTACGACCACGGCCATGTCTTCGACTGACCCCGGCCCGCGAGCGCCGCATGTGGTGATCGTGGGAGCCGGGTTCGGTGGGCTGGCCTGCGCCAAGGCGCTCGGCAAGCGCGGTGTCGATGTCACCCTGATCGACAAGAACACCTACCACCAGTTCCTGCCGCTGCTCTACCAGGTGGCCACGGCGCAGCTGCCACCGCTCGAGATCATGCGTCCGTTGCGCGGTCTGCTCCGCAAGCTGCCGTCGGTCAAGGTGAAGCAGGGTGAGGTCGTCGCGGTCGACCCCGAGACGCGCACGGTGACCACCCGCGACGGCCACACGTTCACCGGGAGCCAGCTCGTGCTGGCGATGGGGTCGCGACCGAACTTCTTCGGTGTCCCCGGCGCCGACGTGCACACCTACCCGCTGTACGACGCCGTGCAGGCGCGACGTCTGCGCGACCGGATCCTGCGACTCTTCGAGGACGCCGACCTCGAACCCTCCCGCATCGAACGCGGGGCGCTGAACTTCGTGATCGTCGGCGGCGGCGCCACAGGCGTCGAGACCGCCGGCGCGCTCGCCGACATGATCAACGACGTGCTGCCGCAGCGTTACCACGACCTGCAGGTGGACCGGGCCCGCGTGATCCTCGCCGACCACGGCGACGTGCTGCTCGCCCCGTTCTCCGACCACGCCCACACCTACGCCGCCGACGTGCTCCGACGGAAGCGGGTCGAGTTGCTCCTCGGCCGCTCGGTCACGGAGGTGGCCCACGATCGGGTGTGCTTCGGTGACGGATCGGAGATCCCGACCCGCTGCGTGGTGTGGGCCGGCGGGATGGCGACGCCCGACTTCGAGGGCGCCGACCGGCTCCCGACGGTCGCTCGAGGGCGCATCGAGACCGGCCCCGATCTCGCCGTCGCCGGCCACCCCGGCGTGTACGCGGTCGGCGACATCGCCGGAGTCGCCGGACCCGATGGACGCCCGTTCCCGCAGCTCGGCTCGGTCGCACTCCAGCAGGGCCAGGCGGTGGCGCGGTCCGTCCTCGCCGCCATCGACGGCGACGAGCCACCATCGTTCGAGTACCGCGACAAGGGGATCATGGCGATGATCGGCAAGCGTGCCGCGGTCGCCGAGATCGGTGCCAGCCGACGCGAGGTCCACGGCACCGCCGCCTTCGCCGCCTGGCTCGGCGTCCACGCCTGGCTGCTCAGCACCAACCGGGCGCGGATCGACGCTTTCATCAACTGGTTCTGGGACTCCTTCTCCGAGAGCAGGAGTCCAGCGGTCGTCGAGGACCGCGACGCAGCCCGTGTCGACTGGGACGACCCGGTCGACGCGGACACCCGCGCCGAGGGCGCGACACACGACGAGCATCGGGAGGACACATGATCGAGAACGCACGCACCAAGGTGTTCTGGCTGGTGGTGGCGCTGACCATCGTGTTCGCGGTGCTCACCGTGGTGCACAGCGTCTGGTGGTTGATCGGCGTCGGGGTCGGCGGCCTCCTCGTGGCGCTCGGGGTGTGGGACCTGCTCCAGCAGCGCCACAGCATCCTCCGCAACTATCCGCTGATCGGTCACCTGCGGTTCCTCCTCGAGGATGCCGGACCCGAGCTGCACCAGTACCTGGTGGAGAACGACACCAGCGGGCGCCCCTTCGACCGCGACACGCGGTCGCTGATGTACGAGCGCGCCAAGTCCGTCGAGGACAAGAAGCCCTTCGGCACCGAGCTCGACGTGTACAGCGACGGGTACACGTTCATGTTGCACTCGGTGGCGCCGCACCCGATGGCCGAGGATCCCGTGGCGCAGCTGCGGATCGACGTGGGCAACGAACAGTGCGCGCAGCCGTACTCGCTGTCGGTGTTGAACATCTCGGCGATGAGCTTCGGCGCGTTGGGCGCCGCCGCGGTGAAGGCGATGAACACCGGGGCCCGGATGGGCAACTTCGCCCACGACACCGGCGAGGGTGGGCTGTCACGTCATCACCTCGAACCGGGTGGCGACATCATCTGGCAGATCGGGACCGGCTACTTCGGGTGCCGCACCGAGGACGGCGAGTTCAGCCCCGAGCTGTTCCAGAAGAACGCCGCGCACGACCAGGTGAAGATGATC
>CAYGLH010000051.1:13789-14572 GCA_964350535.1 uncultured Ilumatobacteraceae bacterium | reverse complement strand
GCGGCCCGCGCGTCGGCCGACGGCATGCGGCGGGTCCTGCAGGCGGTGGAGGCCGCATGAACGACTCGAGGAGCAGTCCGTCGTCCACGCCCGCCGTCGTGTTCGACTTCGGCGGGGTGATCATCTCGCCGATCACCACCGTGCTCGGCGAGATCGCCACTTGGCACGACGTTTCCATGGTGGAGATGCTCGACGTGCTGATGGGGCCGCGCGACATCTCGACCACCGACCATCCGTGGCACCGCGCCGAGCGAGGGGAGTTGGCCACCGCCACGCTGCAGTCGGCGGTCGCCCCGTTCGCCGCACGTGCCGGGCTCGAACTGCGGGGCGACGAGTATGCGCGCCTTCTCGCAGGCGACTTCGAGGTGCACCACGAGGTCCTCGACCGGATCGCCGTCCTGCGCGCCGACGGGTACCGCACCGGCCTGCTGACCAACAGCTTCCGCGAGTTCCGTGCGCACCTCGAGGAGCGCATCGACGTCGGCGTGTTCGACGCGGTGATCGACTCGTCGGAGGTCGGCCACCGCAAGCCCGAGCCCGAGATCTACCGGATCACGGCCGAACGCCTCGCCGTCGAGCCCGAGCACGTGCTGTACCTCGACGACTTCGAGGCCAACCTCGTCGGGGCTCGTGCCGCGGGCTGGCGCACGATCCACGTGGCCGACATCCCGACCGCGCTCGACGAGCTCGACCTCGCGTTGCGCGCCTGAGCGTTCGCTGCGTGGCGGCACGCGGTCGGAGACGCCCAGGATTTCCTCCATGTCGCTGGAGGCAAAGAGGACG
>CAYGLH010000051.1:0-13779 GCA_964350535.1 uncultured Ilumatobacteraceae bacterium | reverse complement strand
GCCCTCCGACCCTGACCCCTGCGTTTGTGTCGCAGATCCCGGGCGGTGGCGCCGGGATCTGCGACACAAACCGGGTAGTGAGGCGGCGTCAGGGCAACGCGTCGATCGTGACCGTGCCGAGCGCGCCGTCGACGGTGACGGTGGCGCCGTCGGGGATGCGCTTGGTGGCGTCGGCCACCGACGGGACGCAGGCGATCCCGAGCTCGCGGCTGACGATCACGGCGTGGGTGCCGACCGCACCGATGTCGGTGACGACCGCACCGGCGACGAGGAACAACGGTGTCCACGACGGGTCGGTCGACGGGGCGATGAGAATGTCGCCCGGTTCGAGGCGCGTCGGGTCGGACAGGTCGAGCATCACCCGCGCCCGACCGGTCGCCGTTCCCGGCGATCCGGCGACGCCCGTGAGCACGTCGCCGACAGCGACGGTGTCGGCGACGTCACCGCCGCGCCGCCGCCACTCGGCGAGCGGCGGCACCGTGCCGTTGACGATGTACGGCGGGTCGAGGTCGTACAGCGACAGGTAGTCCTGCTCGCGCTCGGAGAGCATCGCGCTGAACGAGCTGGGATCGGCCATGAACTCGTCGAGCTCGTCGGCCAGCAGCATGTAGATCTGTCGAGGGTGCGTCAGGTCGCCACGCTCGACCATCCGGCGCCCGAGCTCGTCGAAGCACATCCGCACCTCGTTGTGGCAACGGATGTTGCTCGACTTGATCCGCTCGCGGGCGGCCATCCACACCTGCACGGTGTGCACGCCGGCCCGGAACCCTCCGAGCGCCTCGGCATCGTCGGCGAACGCCGCTTCGTACTTGTCGATCAGCCGTTGCCGTTCGGCGGCGCCGCGCTCGAGCGCCGACGCGGGGTCTGCGTCGTCGCCGGCATGACGAGTGCGTTCGATCGCCTGCACGAGCATCAACGGCTTGGTCTCATAGCTCCACTGGTAGATGTCCCACTCGTTGGGCCCGCGCCCACCGTGGTCGTACATGAAGTCGGCGACCTCGGACCGGAACGCCTCGGCGTCGACGGAGTCGGATGTGTCGATCGAGTCGAGCAGTGACTCGAGGTCGCCGTCGAAGGCCGCGGTCAGCTCGTCGGAGTCGCGCACGAGCCTGGAGATGCGGAAGATGTGGGCGGCGATCCCGGTGGAGTCGACGTCGCCGATGCCGGTCATCAGCTTCGAGATCGCCTCGGGCTCGACGTCGCCGAGCAGCGCGGGCAGCACGCCCGGCCCGACCGAGCTGCCCATCGACGCCCAGACCACCGAGGCGAACTGCACGCGCAGGTGACGCTGGATGCTGAAGGCCCGGGCGAGGAGTTGGTCGTCGGACTGGGTCGAGAGGTCGGGCCGGCTGTCGCGCAGCGCCTGCGCCTCGCGCTTCTGGAGCTCGGCTTCCGGGAACTCGTCGGTCGTGGTGACCCATCCCATCGTGGCGGTGAGCTTCTTGGTCTTGCACTCGTCGGCGTGCCAGTCCGCCGCGACGTACGGCGGGATCTGCTGGCTGGCCGAGTCGAAGAAGGTCTGGTCGATCGCCTCCCATCCGGCGCCGGAGCGGATGCCGAACAGGCGTGACTGGGTGAGCGAGTTGTAGAAGTACCCGCCGAACAACCCGAACGACGCCGGCGGGTCGCCGTACTCGATGCGGTCGAACACGCCCATCTGCTCGAACCCGTCGACACACCCTTGCACCGGGCCGGGCTCCCAGCAGAACGTCCAGGCGAGCGGGCTGACCGGCTCGGCCAGCACCTCGCCGGCGTTGCCGCGCGTGTAGTCGGGGAAGCGTTCCGTGGGAACGCGGTCACAGATCCATCGGTCACCGAGCATCGGTTCGTACCCCCATGCGCATCCAGTGGTCGGTCGTCGCGAGCGACGAGTTCAGTAGGGCATCGTCCCGCCGTCGACGGGGAACATGCAGCCGGTCATGTTGCGCCCCGCATCGGAGGCGAGCAGCACCGCGACGGCGCCGACCTCCTCCACCGTGTTGAGCCGCTTGATCGCCGACTCCTGGGCGAACATGTCGAGCATCGCCGCGTAGTCGGGGAGGCCCATCATCTCGGCGGAGGCCGGACCGGTCTCGCGCACGATGTCGGTCTCGATGAGGCCGGGGAGGATCGCGTTGACCGTGATGCCGAGCGTGCCGACCTCGTGCGCTGCCGCCTTCACGAGGCCGTTGACGGCGTGCTTCGTGGTGGCGTAGCCGGGGATCCCCGGCTTGCCCAGCTTCCCCTCCACCGAGGACGTCACGATGACCCGCCCGTACTCGCGAGGGATCATGTGTTGGAGCGCCCGGCGCATCCCCCAGAACACGTGGTTCAGGTTCCAGTCGATCTCCAGCTGCCACTCCTCGTCGGACATCTGTGCCACGGGCGCGGTCTGCTGCACGCCCCCCGAGTTGAGGCAGCAGATGTCGAGCCGGCCGTAGCGGTCGATCGTGAAGTCGATCAGGCCCTCGACGTCGCCCTGCTTGGTGGCGTCGCCGGCGAAGAACGCCGCGCGATCGCCGACGTCCATCTCGTCGAGGCAGCGCTGCCCCTTCTCGGCGTCGCGTCCGTTGACCACGACCGTCGCACCCTCTGCGAGGAACGCGTCGGCCATGCCGCGGCCGATCGAGCGCGTGCCACCGGTGATGCAGGCGACCTTGCCGTCGAGCTTTCCCATGGTGAGATTCCTTGTCCGTTCGTCCGTTCGATGGTGGAGTGCTGTCAGTACGGGGCGGTGCCGCCGTCGATCGAGATCAGCGAGCCGGTGATGCCGCCCCCGGCGTCGGACGCCAGGAGCAGGGCGACGGCCGCCACATCCTCGACCTCCATGATCCGCTTCGTCGCAGCCTCCTGGGCGAAGGTGTCGATGAGCTGTTCGTAGGTGATGCCCATCGCCTCGGCGGCACCCGGCCCCTCGGCCTTCATCACGTCGGTCTCGATGGCGCCGGGACAGAGCGCGTTGACGGTCACGCCGGTGGTGCCCAGCTCGTGGGACATCGCCTTCGTGAGGCCGTTGACGGCGTGCTTGGCGGTGACGTAGATGGCGATGCCGGGCTTGCCGACCTTGCCCTCCACCGACGAGATGTTGATGATCCGTCCCCAACCCCGCTCGATCATCGCCGGCGCGGCGTGGCGCGACGACCAGAACGTGCTCCACAGGTTCCAGCGCAGGGCGTCGTCGAGGGCCTCGTCGGTCAGTGCCACGACCGGTGCGTGGTTCGTCGCGCCGCCGGCGTTGTTGACGAGGATGTCGACCTGGCCGAAGCGGGCGATCGCCTCGTCGATCGCCCGCTCACAATCGGCGCGGACCATGGCGTCGGCGCGCACGAACATCGTGTCGTCGGGCCGGCCCATCTCGTCGATCGCCCGCTCGCCCTTCTCCTGCGTGGTGCCGGTGATGGCGACCTGCGCGCCGGCGTCGAGGAACGCCTCGGCGATGCCTCGTCCGATGCCGCGCGATCCGCCCGTGACGAGCGCGACGCGACCTGCCAGATCCCCCATGTAGTACCCCCCGGTAGCGGCCTGAGCCGTGTTGTCAGGGAGAAACTACACGATCGTTCGGAAACGTTCGAACGGCGCCGGTGGTGAACCGGAGATGGAGCTCGAGCGTGCCGAGCATGATCCCGGGCTGGTGCAGCCACGTGTTGTCCGGCCCGTACTCCAACGACTCGAGACGATCGAGGAGCACGCCCCACGCAACCTGCTGTTCGACGCGCGACAGCGTGGCGCCGGGACAGACGCGCGGGCCCGCCGAGAAGGTGAGGTGGCGGGTGACCGCGGGGCGGTCGAGGTCGAGGTCGAACGGGCACTCGAACTCGTCCGGGTCGACGTTGGCGGCGCCGAACCGCAGGTGCAGCAGCGACCCGGCGGGGACCTCCACGTCGTGGAAGACCTCATCGTGGGCCGTGATCCGGGTCGACAGGCCGTGGGTCGGCGAGCGCATCCGCATCGACTCCTCGACGAAGGTACGCAGGCTCGACCGGTCGGCGCGCAGCCGGTCGAATGCGGCGGGGTGCTCGCACAGCAACTGCGCTTGCTCCTCGAGCGCGTACTGGGTGGTCTCGAGCCCGCCGATGATCATCGCGTGGACGATTCCGGCGATCTCGATGTCGGTGAGCTTGCGGTCGAGTGCGTCGTAGTGCACGTCGCACAGGAAGCTGACCATGTCGTCCTGCGGGTCGCGTCGCTTGGCGGTGACGTGGTCGTAGATGTACTCCTGGAACCCGTCGAGACCGGCGAGCATCTCCTCTGTCTGTTCGGAGGTGAGCTCGTGGCGCAGCCCGGTGCCGTGCACGAACGGCATGACGACGGCGTCGCCCCAGGCGGCGAGCCGCGGCACGTCGGCGAGCGGGAAGCCGAGGATCGTCGCCATCACGCGCTGGGGCAGCGGTCGGGCGAACCGACCGATGAACTCGACCTGGCCGTCGTCGATCCACTCGTCGAGCAGGGCGTTGGCGTGCCCGGCGATCATCTCCCGATGCCGCAGCGCGCCGGGCCCGACCCACGGGTCGGTCAGTTCCTTGCGGTGCCGGTTGTAGAGCGCTTGGGTCGGCCGGAGCGACAGCATCGATGCCTGCATCAGGTTGTGGTGGGTGGCGTAGGCCTCCTCCGGTGACAACCCCTGCGCCGCCAACTGGCCGAGGCGCTTGGTGGTGAGCGGGATGAACCGCTCGGGGTCGCGCACCACCCGCTCGACGTCGGCGTGCTTGGTGAGCACGAAGGCGTCGCGGCCCGGCGAGAGCCCGCCACCGTCGATCCGCAGCACCGGTGCGTCGCGGTGCAGGATCTCGTATGCCTCGTACCAGTGCTCTTGGGCGCCTTCGCCGAACAGGTCGACATCGTCGAGGTGCGCGGGACACCCCATCGCGCTGAGCTCGTGGTTGATGTGCTTGGTCGGCACCGTCATCGACTCGACCCCCTGGAATCGTCGGCAAGCGTTATCAGGCCCGATCGCCGCCGTGCGAGTCAGGCGGTGGAACTGAGTCAGAAATGCGTCAGGAGTCGGTGAGCGCGGGCGGCAGGCCGAACTCGGCGAACAGTTCGGGGAACAGGAAGTTGTGGTGGCCGGCGATCGCGCCGTCGCGCACCTCGATCAGCTGCAGGCTCCACGGCTCCCAGCGGCCGTCGCCCGCCGGGCGGTACTGCCCGAACGCCGCCGTGCCGTTGGCCCGCACGGCGAGCAGCCTGGAGCCCTCACACTCGGCACCGGGCCCGAGCATCCAGCCGACCACCTGGTCGGCGCCGCGCAGCCACAGATCGTGCGGTGGCATCGAGATGATCGCGTCGTCGCGCAGCAAACGGACGAGGGCATCCATGTCGTACCGCTCGAACGCGTCGACGTAGCGAGCGATCACCTCGTCGTGCGCCGGGTCGCCGATCGGGTCCAGCCGGTCGCGATCGAGGCCGTCGAGCGTGGCGCGGGCGCGCTGCAGCGCGCTGTTGACCGAGGCGACGGTGGTGTCGAGCAGCGCCGCCACCTCGGCGGCCGACCACTGCAGCACCTCGCGCAGGATCAGCACGGACCGCTGCCGTGCCGGCAGGTACTGGAGCGCGGCGACGAAGGCCAGCCGCAACGACTCGCGTGCTGCGGCGATCGCCGCGGGGTCGCCGCCGAGGTCGATGATCCGCTCGTCGGCGATCGGCTGGACGAAGCAGTGCTCGGGCTGGACGCGGAGCTGCGCCTCGGCGACGGTGGAGGCGGCGGTCATGTCCATCGGCCGGGCGCGTCGCTGCGGGGCGCGGTGCATGTCGGTGCAGACGTTGGTGGCGATGCGGTAGAGCCACGAGCGCAGCGACGACCTCCCCTCGAAGCCGCCGATCGACCGCCAGGCCTTGGTCATCGTGTCCTGTACGGCATCCTCGGCCTCGGCCCCCGAGCCGAGCATCCGGTAGCAGTAGCCGGTGAGCTCCGGGCGCAACCGTCCGAACTCCACCTCGAGATCGGCCCGCAGGTCGGCCAGCGACACCGTCGTCATGCGCGCAGGCTACCGACCCCCACCCGCCCCACCCCGTCGCGATGAGCGAGGTTCCGGGGTGGCGGAGGCTGGTTCATCGTCGGGTGGGCGGGGCCCGGCGAGGGGGCGGTCAGCCGGCGAGGTCGGCGAGGGACTGGCCGGCGAGGTCGGTGCCGAGGAGCACGAGGATGTCGCCGTCGAGCTCGCCCGACTGTGTGGGGATCGGATCGGGCATCGCCTCGACCGCGAGACCACCGAGCGTCTCGGCGACCAGGTCGGCATCGGCGGCCGCGCCGTCGGTGTCGGTGAAGTAGACGACGGTCGTTTCCTGCT
Organism: uncultured Ilumatobacteraceae bacterium; assembly: GCA_964350535.1. Classification (GTDB taxonomy): domain Bacteria; phylum Actinomycetota; class Acidimicrobiia; order Acidimicrobiales; family Ilumatobacteraceae; genus CAYGLH01. Next base: position 7,513 of record CAYGLH010000051.1, on the reverse strand, counting down.
GGTCGGTGCCGTTGGTCGCCTCACCGACCTCGAACCCGGCGCTCTCGAGCTCGTCGGTCATCGCCCCGGCGGACCCGGCGACACCGCTGACGTTGGCGACGACCACGACCGTGCCGCCGTTGTCCACGGTCGCCACCGCCTCGTCGCTGTCGGCATCGGTGCCGTCGGTGGTCTCGTCGGCGTCGGTGGTGTCGGTCTCGTCGGCGGCCGTCGCGTCGAGACTGCTGAGCTCCTCCAGCGTCTGGTCGGCCTGCTCGTTGCCGAGCATCACCAGCACCTGCGCGTCGTCGAGCGTGCCCGACTCGGTGGGGATCGGATCGGGGATCGCCTCGACCGTGACGCCGCCGAGCACCTCACCGACGGACTCGGCGACGGCTGACGCGCCGTCGGCATCGGTGTAGTAGACGACCGAGGCCTCGAGCCGGTCCGTGCCGTTGGTCGCCGCGCCCATCGTGAACCCGGCCCCAGCGAGCTCGTCGGTCATCCGGCCGGCGGCACCGCCGACGATGCTGCTGTTGGCGACGACGACCGTGGCGCCCTCGGTGACCAACGCAATGGTGGTGGTGGGTGCTGCGGTGGTGGTGGGCGCCGCGGTGGTGGTCGGTGCCGCAGTGGTCGCGACGCTGTCGGCGGTGCTCTCCGCAGTCGCCTCGTCGGTGTCGCTGGAGTCGTCGCCGTCGCTGCTGCACGCGGCGAGCGCGAGCACGGCGGCGGTGAGCAGGGGAAGCGCGCGTCGGCACATGTTCACAATGATGCCCCATGCCGGCGGTCGGATGTGTTCAATCCGGTTGCCGCCACCGCCGACGGCCTGCGACGATCGCCCCGTGGATGACGGCAACGTTGCGATCCGGCCGTTCGTCGAGGCCGACCGGGGCCCGCTGATCCGCCTGTGGGACCGCTGCGGTCTGACCCGACCGTGGAACGATCCGGATCGGGACATCGACCGGAAGTTGGCCCACGACGGGGCGATCCTGGTGGCCGTCGAGTCGGATCGTCACCCACCGACGGAGCGTCTGGTCGGCGGGGTGATGGTCGGGTACGACGGCCATCGCGGCTGGGTCAACTACCTGGCCGTCGACGTGGACGCCCGCCAGCGAGGCCTGGGGCGGCAGCTGATGGGCGCGGTCGAGGCGCACCTCCGGACGCTCGGTTGTCCGAAGATCAATCTCCAGATCCGCGACGACAACCTCGCCGCCGTGGCCTTCTACGAGGCACTCGGGTACGGCGTCGACCCGGTGCGCAGCATGGGCAAGCGGCTCGTCGACGACACCGTCGTGCACGGCTCGGAGATGCCGGGGGAGTAGGCCGCTTCCCGCGGGTAGATCGTCGGGGAACCCGCTCGTGTGGCGGGCCATAGATTGAGCCCATGGCGCACATCAGCGACGAGGTGCTCGACACGGTGCGCGAGCGCGGGTTCGCCGTGGTCGAGGGGTTCCTCGGCGCCGACGAGCTGGCGGCGGCGCGTCGCGCCCTCTTCGAGGTGTATCCGCATCCCGACGACTACTTCGCCGACCCGGCGCGGTACAGCGACCTCGTGGCCCACCCGTTCGCCGGCCTCCGCACGGGTCCGCTGCCGTTCTGGGCGCTCAACCGGCTCGCGTTCCATCCCGACCTCGTCGATGCCGCCGAGCGCTTCTGCGGCACCACCGACCTCCAGCTGTACAAGATCGAGCTGTGGGCGAAGTACTCCGGATCGGTCGACTACGACCAGCCGCTGCACCGCGACTTCGGCAATCACACGCTCGTCGTCCCGCGTCGCGACCGGCGCTGGCCACAGCTCACGACCTTCACGTTGCTCTCCGACGTGGGCGACGGCGACGGTCCGACGATGGCGGTGCCACGCGAGTACGGCGACAGCCTTCCGATGTGGCCGAACCGGCTCGACGACGATTCGGCACTCCGCGCCCACGAAGTGCCGGTGGTCGGCCCGGCGGGCAGCATCCTGCTGTACACCACCGACGTCTTCCATCGCGGCTCGGCGTTCGCCGACCATCCGGCGAGCCGGTTCATGCTGTTGTCCGACTTCTCGCAGCGCGGCAATCCGTGGATGGGCAAGATCGGCTGGCCCGACCGGGCGCAGCGTCAGGAATGGATCGAGCTCGTCGAGCGAGCGTCGCCGCGCGAGCGGGAGCTGTTCGGGTTCCCGCCCGTCGGGAGCGAGTACTGGAACGACCAGACCCGCGCCGAGGTCGGGCTGCGCTACCCCGACATCGACATGGCGCCGTACCGCTGACCGCCGAGCAGCGCGGGCGCACCGGTGACGGACCCGCTCGACAGTCTGGCGAAGAGGCGGTCGAACACGGCGTCGCGGTCGAACTGCAGGGCGAAGCGCCGCGCCGCCTCGGCGCGCCGGCGTCGGGCGCTGCGGCTGAGCCGGGCTGTTTCGTCCAGCGCGGCGGCGATCGCGCCCGGCGCGCCGACCGGCACGATCGTCGCGTGGTCGCCGACGGCTTCGGGGATCCCACCCGTGGCGGTGGTGATCACCGGCCCACCGCCGGCGAGCATCTTCTCGACCAGCGCGATGCCGAACGTCTCGACGAACTCGGGGCGCGGCTTGCTGGGCAGGGCGTAGGTGGCACAGCCGGCCATCAGCGCCGGCTTCTCGGCGTCACCCACGTCGTCGAGGAACACGATCCGCTCGGCTGCGGAGGATGCCGCCGCCCGCGACCGCAGCGCTTCGGCCTCGGGGCCGTTGCCGGCCACGACGAGCTGCAGGTCGCGGCTGGCCTCGCTGGCGACGAACCCGTCGATCAGGTCGTCGACCCCCTTCGCCGCGGTCAACCGAGACAAGAAGAGCACGTACCCGTCGCGCTCGAGTCCGCGCGCCGCGACCGCGGCCTCGATCGCGTCGTCGCTGATCGAGACGAACCCGCTGCTGTCGATCGCCGGGTACGAGATGGCGATGCGCTCGCGGCAGGCGTCGGCGAACCGCGTCCCGCTCGCCGTGTCGACCTCCTCGGCGGCCTCGACGATCAGCTCGCGCGTGTACTCCGACACGGCGACGCAGTGGTCGCTCGACAGGTAGGTGGTGAGCACTGCTGCGGCGGCACCGCAGTTGCCGGCGGCGACGCACGAGCGGACGACGTTCGTGATGTCGGACCCGACCGCTTCGGCGATCGTGGTGACGTCGGTCGGCTGCCCGCTGAAGCGGGCGATGTGACGGGCCTCATCCACCGCGGTGGCGTGTGGCGTCAGGTAGAGCGACATCGCCACGGTCGGGACGCCGTCGCTGAACAGCTCCACCAGCCGGCCGGTCATCCCGGCGAGGTACCTGCCGTCGGGCACCTTGTAGTCGCCCACCGGCTCCGGCCGCTCCACGGTGATCCCGTCGCTGTAGGGCAGCACCGTGTCCAACGGCTTGAGCGGCAGACCCGCATCGCGCAACCGGTCGATCGGCCAGGTGACGATGCGCACGTCGTCGAACCCGCGTGTCACTGCCACCTCGGCGAGGTTGCGGGCTTCGCCCGAGTGGCCGCAGATCACGGGGTCGGCGCGGACGACGATCACCAACCGGCGGGAGGGGAGCGCGGGCGGGGGCACGGAGTGCAATGGGGCGGTGGCGGTCATGTCAGGGCTCCGATCTCGTCGAGCTGGGCGGTGGATGCGGACGGTGGACGACTGGTCGCGCCCCAATCGCCCGGCTCGGGACCGAGCTCGAGCTCGAGCCGCCCGCCTGCGTGCAGCTCGCGGATCGAGATCCAGGTCCGGTCGAGCGGGCGGCCGTCGAGGCGCGCGGACCGCACGTACTGCGCCGGTCCGTCGGGCTCGGGTTCGACGAAGCCCGTGGTGTCGATGGTGAACGACGTCGCCGCGGAGAGCTGGATCCGCACCGATCGGAACGACGGCGCGTTGACGAGGAAGACCCCTTGCCCGGCGACCGGGAACAGCCCGATCGACGCCCACACGTACCACGAGCTCAGCCCGCCCGAGTCGTCGTTGCCCGGGAGCCCACCCGGCCCGGTCCCGAACTGGTTGTTGACGACGGCGTGGACGACCTCGGCCGTGCGGTCGGGCCGACCGATGTAGTGGTACGCCCAGGGAGCGTCCATGTCGGGCTCGTTGTTCAGCCCCTCGAACCTGTTCAGGGCATACCCGGCTGCGAGCTCGGCGTCGGTGGCGTCGCGCCCGAGCTGCTTCACGGGTGGTGCGCCGAAGCCGAAGAAGCGGGCGAGCAGGTCGAGGAAGCGATCCTCGCCGCCCGCCACCTCGATGCGCCCGGCCATGTCGTGCATCAACCGGAACGAGTAGTTCCACTTGCCGCCCTCGTAGTACGTCGAGTCGACGAGCAGCCCCGTCTCCGCGTCGTACGCGTTCGTCCAGCGCGCCGCCAACGCGTCGAGGCTGGTCGCCAGCGGGACATCCTCCAGCTTCCGGGCGAGCTTGGCGGTGCAGTAGTAGCCGGTCGCCAGGTCGAGCGTGTGGCTGATCGGATGGACCACGCCGCGTTCGAGGTACTCCTCGCCGTAGTCGCGCCGGAGGTCGCCGTGCATGTGCACCAGCGCCCACTCCCAGTCGATGCCCACCGCGCCGACATCGCAGAGGTCGGCGAGGAAGGTGTGGGCGAGTGCGCTGCCCTGCCGTGAGAAGCGGTCGGCGCCCTTGGCCATCCGATAGCCGATCGGGAGGTTGCCCTCTTCTTCGCAGACCCGGAGGAGGGCGGTGGCGAGGTGTCCCGCCCGCGCCGGATCGAGGGTGGTGATCAGGGGCAGCTGCGTGCGGTAGATGTCCCACATCGTGCAGATGTCGAACACGAACGGTCCGGGGGTCGGCCACGACGGGCTCTCGTCGGGGGCGAACGACGGCTTGATCATCGAGTGGTAGAGCGCGGTGGCGAAGATCTTCTGGCGTTCGCTCGGGGCGCCCTCCACGCGGATCCGCCCGAGCTCGTCGCGCCAGTCGCGACGGGTCCGCTCTCGGCGCTGGTCGAACGCGTCGGCCGACGACGACGGGTCGTGGTCGGCGGCATGGATCGGCGACGCGGTGTCGAAGCGCAGGTTGCGTTCGGCTTGGTCGGCGCCGCGCAGCGAGAACCCGATCCGTACCTCGACGGTCTCGCCGGGCTCGCTGGGGCCGCGGATCAACATGCCGAACGGGCGCAGTGTCGTGGGGCGGATGTAGTCGAACTCGAGCCGGCTGCTGCCCGGCATCAGGCGGTGGTCGTACCAGAGCATCTGACGCCAGCTGACGGCGTCGTGCTCGATGTGGACGGCGACGGGGGCTCCCTCCATCACGACCTCGCCGCGAGCGACGCCCGGCGCGACAGGGCTCAGCCACGCCCGCAGCGGCACGGTGCGTCCGTGCTCGATGTCGAGCCCGCCGAGGGAGCAGTCGATGACGATGCGGGCGTCGGGGTGCTCGGGGAACGTGTATCGGTGGATCGCGCTCTTCGGGCCGACGGTCAGCTCACATCGGATTCCGGACTCCAGCGTGGCGGAGTAGTAGCCGGGCTCGGCCACCTCGTCGTGCAGCCGCCAACGGGTGCCGAGGTGCTCGAGCGGGTCGAGCATCGGCGTGACGCGGAAGTAGTTGTAGTACTTGCGGATCGCGCCGGTGCCGGACTGCTGGAAGTGCGTGAAGCCCGACGCGCTCGACGCGTCGAGGATGTTCGCCGGCACTCCCTCGGTCGACAGGGCGTAGGTGCCGTACCCGGTGGGGTAGGCGCCGGAGTAGGCGCAGGCCGACACCATGCCGAACGGCGCGGTCGCGCCGGGATGGGTGTTGCCGACCTGGGGCTTGGGCCACCACCACGAGGCGGCCAGCCCGGACGGCGGGGGAAGGTCTGTGATGCCGGTGCCGACGAACAGATCGACGTTGTCGATCACCCCTCCTCCACCACGGGTCGCCGGCACCGGCATCGCATGGCCAGAAGGTACGAGGCGGCTGTTTTCGGAGGGTTTCCTCGGTGTGAACTCGCTCTCTCAGTCAGCTCAGTCGTTCAGCTCAGTCGTTCAGCTCAGTCGTTCGCCGCCGCGTCGTAGGCGTCGAGCGCCCGCTCGCGGGCCGTCCGGTGATCGACGATCGGGTGCGGGTAGTCGGTCCCGAGCTCGATGCCGGCGGCGTGCACGAGGCCCGGCGCCGCCGAGGGCTCGTGGATCGTGTCGTCGTCCAACTCGGCCAGCTCCGGCACCCATCGGCGGATCAAGGTGCCCTTCGGGTCGTGACGTCGGGACTGCGCGGTCGGGTTGAACACGCGGAAGTAGGGGGCGGCGTCGGGACCGGTGCCCGCGACCCACTGCCAGTTGCCGGCGTTCTGGGCTCGGTCGCCGTCGACGAGGTGGTGGAAGAAGAACCGCTCGCCGCGCCGCCAGTCGATCAGGAGGTCCTTGACGAGGAAGCTGCCGCAGATCATCCGCAGCCGGTTGTGCATCCAGCCCGTCTCGACGAGCTGGCGCATGCCGGCATCGACGATGGGGAAGCCGGTCGTCCCGGTCGCCCAGGCGTCGAAGTCGTCGTCGCTGTCGCGCCAGTCGATGCGGTCGTACTTCGGCTTGACCGCACGGTCGAGCAAGCCCGGGTTCGTCCACAGCGAGTGGGCCCACCAGTCGCGCCACGCCAGCTGTCGGACGAAGGCGTCGCGACCCGGCGTGCCCTCGCCGACGGCGTCGACGACGTCGCGCGGATTGAGCGTCCCGAACCGCAGGTCGGAGGACAGCTGCGAGGTGCCGTCGAGGTCGACGCGGTTGCGCGTCTCGTCGTAGTCGTCGACCGCCTCCAGCCAGTCCTCCAGCCGTTGCCATGCGGCCGCCGTGCCGACAGCGTGCGGTGGGTCGTCCGCGTCGGGCAGCTCGGCGCGGTCGTCGTCCGCCGCGTTCAGGGCGATGACGTCGGCGTCACCGGCCTCGGGCCACGGCGCCCGCTCGGTGGCCGACCAGGTGCGGAAGAACGGAGTGAACACCTTGGACACCTCGCCGGCGTTGGTGAGCACGGCGCCGGGAGCGTGGACGAACAGCCCGTCGGAGCGATGGAGCGGCGCGTCGAGCGCGTCCTCGACGGCGTCGTCGCGCCGTCGGGCGTAGGGCGACACGTCGTCGTTGCAGTACACCCCGGCGGCGCCGGTCCTGGCGACGAGGTCGGGCACCGCCGCGCCCGCCGGACCGCGCAGGACGGCGAGCGACCCGCCGAGGTCGCGGAGCTCGGCGTCGAGCGCCCGCAGGTGGCCGATCAGCAGGTCGCGCCGCCGGGGGCCGGCCTGGGCGAGCAGCGGTTCCTCGAGCACGAAGATCCCGGCCACGGCGGCGTGTGCCGCCGTCGCTGCGGACCATGCCGGGTTGCCGGCGATGCGCAGATCCCGGCGGAACCAGACGATGCCGAGGTCGTCGCTCATCCGGTGACGCCGACCTGATCGAGGCCCGTCACGTCGAGGCACCGCTGCCAGAGCGCGGCGCGCCGTGGTGCGGTGTCACTCCGGCGGGTGGAGGGGAGCCGGTGGATCGTCCGCACGCGTCGGTCGAGCCAGAAGTCGCCGGAGGAGCGCAGCGGCTCGTCGGACGCGGTCAGCCACGCCATCGTGTCG
>CAYGLH010000050.1:0-14833 GCA_964350535.1 uncultured Ilumatobacteraceae bacterium | reverse complement strand
CTGTGCATCGGTGTTCGCCGCGATGAGCTCGACGCCTTGCGGACCGGCGTCGATCATGCGGTTGACGGCATTGCCGCCACCGCCGCCGACCCCGACGACCTTGATCAGGGCGAGATAGTTCTGTGGGGCGCCGACCATCAGGCTGTCCTCCGTTGCTGTCGTGTCATTGCTGCATGCGTTCTCTGTGCCGGGTCGGGCGACTCGGTGATTGCATCATCCTGCCAGGTTGCCACCGCTACGACGGGGATTCCTCGTCGCGGAGCGTTCACAGGATCGTCACCTCGGCCGTCGAGACGTCGATGACCGACACGGGATCCGTGCCGATGTCGTCGAGCACGCGCTCGAGTCGAACCAGCTTTTCGATCTGTTGGTTGTCGCCGATGGCCGAGCCGAAGCGCACTTCGATGAGCGGTCCGCCGGACCCGGGAGCGACCGGCGGCAATGTAGTCGTGCCGTCCACCGCTTCCTCCCCGCTGCCGTCCTCGTCGTCGCGCACGCCGTCGCCGTCGCCGTCGGCCTCGGTCAGCGGACGCACCCGGAGCACGAGGTCCGACCCGTCAGGGGTGACCTCCATCGAGTCGAGCCGGCGCCGGACGGTCGGTGTCAGCTTGGTCGCCAGCGACGCCGCCGACGACGGGCCGACCGGGGCGAACTCGCCCGCGGGCTGGTCGAGTGTGATCGGGCCGGCGATCCACACCAGCGCGATCGGCTGGCCCTCGATCACGTCGAGGATCCGGCCCTCGCGGTCGAGCACCCGGGTGCCGCTGTCCGCTCCTGGCATCGCGGCGACCGGTGTGCGCTCGCGGATCTCGATGCTGGCGGCGTTCGGGAAATCGGTGCGCACGCGTGCGCTCTCGACCCAGGGGATCGCCTCCAGCCGTTCCTCGGCGGCGGTGGTGTCGGCGAGGAGCACCGGCGTTCCCATGAGGTCGTCGACGACCGCTGCCAGCTCCTCCGGATCGGTGTACTGGTCGCCGACCACCGTCACGTCGTCGATGTCGAACACGGGCGAGGCGAGGAATGCCACGACACCGATCACCACCAGCACCACGGCGGCCGCGACGATCACCCAGCGGAGGCGCCGCAGGCCTTCGGCGCGCCGGACACCGATCCGCCGCTGGCGGATCCGCGGTTCGATGCCGGTCCCGGTGGCGTCCTTGGCGGCGATCGCGTCGCTCGACCCGTCGTCGTCGATGAAGACCGTCTGCTCGTCCGAGCCGTCGCGGGCCAGCTCCTCGTCGAGGTACACCGCGTCGGGGACGTCGTCGTCGCCACCGATCTTGATCGTCCGGGCGGCGCCCGTCTCCTCGTCGTCGGTCTCCCCGAGCGTCGTCTGATCGGACCCGTCGCGATCCGCCTCGACGGGATCGGCACCGGGACTCAGCAGGCCTCGCGGCTCACCGATCGGCAGCACCGGCGCCAACGGCGTCTCCCCCGATGGCTCCTGATCCGGCCCGGGCTCGGGCCCGGCCGGCTCGGACTCGGTCGGCTCGGACTCGGTCCGCTCGGGTTCGGCCGGTGCGGACCCGCTCGTCGCCGGCACCTCCTCCGACGTCGCCGGCTCGGTGTCGTCCTGCGCCTGCGCCTGTGCTCCGCTCTGCTCGGCGGACGACCGGGGGCGGGCCCCCGGCGCCGGCCGCGGCGTGTCGACGGTCGGGTCGAACGCCTTCGACAGCTCGTCGAGCACCGCCGGGTCGGTGACCACGGGCTCCGCAGACTCACCCGAGTCCGCCGCCTCGTCGAGGTTCGACCGTTCCGGCTCGTGGGGGTCCGCCGCGTCGTCGCGATCGTCGTCGCTCACGGCGTGTCCTCGAAGCCGATCAGCCGGATCTCACTGCGCAGCGCGAAACCGGTCTCGGCACGGACGCGCTCGCGTACGACCTCCATCAGGTTGCGAACGTCGTCGGCAGAGCCGCCCTCGTCGGCCTGGATGAAGTTGGCGTGCTTCGGCGACACCTCCGCGGAACCGACCCGGAGGCCGCGCAACCCGAGGCGGTCGATCAGTTCACCGGCGCTGACCTCGCCCGGCACCGGGTTGACGAACACCGAGCCCGCGTTCTGACCGCCCGGCTGGTTGGCCCGCCGCCACGCCACGATCTCGGACAGCTGCTCCTCGGAGCGCCGGCGGTCGCCCGCCCGCAGTTGCAGCGTGGCGTCGAGCACGAGCTGGTCCGGCCGCAACGCGCTGCCCCGGAATCGCAGGCCCAACGCACCGGCCGCGACCTGCGCCGTGACGCCACCCTCGCCGAGGTCGGCGATCGTGGCGTGCAGCAAGCACTCCGTCATGTCCGACCCGTGCCCGCCGGCGTTCATCCGGACTGCACCGCCGACCGATCCGGGCACGCCGACCGCCCACTCGAACCCGGCGAGCCCGGCTGCGGCGGTGCGCCGTGCGAGCACCGGCAGGAAGACCGCCGCACCGGCGGTGACGCGGTGCCGTTCGGTGTCGATGTCGATCTCGTCGCCGATCTCGGCAACCGACACGCCGATGCCGCGGAACCCGGCGTCGGCGACCAGCAGGTTGGATCCGCGTCCGACGACGAGAAGCGGGAGCCCCGATGCGCGATGGGCCGCGGCGACGCGTTCCAGATCACTGCGTCGGCGGACCCGCACGAACAGCGCCGCTGCGCCGCCGACGCGGTAGGTGGTGAGCGGTCCGATCGGGACGTCGTGCTCCGCCAGCTCGCCGAGCACGTCGGCGGCGGCACGCACGGCGTCCTCGGGCGGCTCGCGGCGCGACATCGTGCGGTCCTCGGTCACCGTCACCCCACCCGACGCGAGGTGCGGCGCGCTTCGAGCACCTCGGAGGGGAACGAGGCGATGTCGCCACAGCCCATCGAGATGCACACGTCGCCGTCCCGCACCTCACGACTGACGAAGTCGATGAGGTCGTCGCGCCGCGGCAGCCAGACCACCCGCTGGCCGGGGTTGGCCTCGGTGACGGCGTTGACGATCAGCTTTCCGCTGACGCCGGGGATCGGCGTCGTACCGGACGAGAAGATGTCGGTCAACACGACGACGTCGGCGTCGGTGAAGGCGTCCGCGTACTCGCGCCAGATCTCGGCGATGCGGTTGAAGCGGTTCGGCTGGAACACCGCCACCACCCGCCGCCAGCCGTCGCCGCTCGTGCGCGCCGCCCGCAGCACCGCGCTGATCTCCGATGGCAGGTGGGCGTAGTCGTCGACGAACGTCGCGCCCCCATCGGTGGCGCGCACGTCGAAGCGCCGCGCCACCCCACCGAAGCGCGCCAGTGCGGCGGCGACGTCGAGCGGCTCGACGCCGACGGCGAGGGCCATCGCTGCCGCTCCGGTGGCGTTGAGCACGTTGTGTCGGCCGCGCAACGGGAGGGCGATGTCGACCAGCCGCTCGACGCCGCCGTCGTCGGTGCGACGGGCCAGCGTGAAGGCGAAGGCCCCGGCGGTCGGGCGCACGTCGAGCGCGCAGACGTCGGGCACCGAGCCCCTGTCGTCCGCGTCGACGATCCCGTAGGTGATCACGTCGTGACGCTCGGCGAGGCGAGCCGCCACCACGTCGTCGGCGCAGACCACCTTCGGTCCGGCGATCTGGGACAGGTACTGGTCGAAGCTGTCGACGATGCCCTGGAAGCTGCCGTAGTGGTCGAGGTGATCGACCTCGACATTGGTGAGGATCGTGCCGTACAGGGGCAACTCGAGGTGGGTCCCGTCGCTCTCGTCGGCCTCGACGACCAACCACCGTCCGCGCGTCCACTGCGCCCCGGTGCCGACGTCGGTGACATCGCCGCCGACGATGAAGCTCGGCCGCAGGCGAGCCTCGGCCAGGATCAGCATCAGCATCGAGGTGGTCGTGGTCTTGCCGTGCGTCCCGGCGACGGCCAGCGAATCCGCCTGGGCGCAGATCGACGCCAGCATGCCGGCCCGCGAGAGCACCATCGCCCCCGAGCGGCCGGCGGCGACGAGCTCGATGTTCGAGGCCGGCACGGCACTCGACGCGGTCACCGCATCGACGCCCCGCACGTACGACTCGTCGTGGCCGATGTGGACCTCGACGCCGGCGGCCCGCACCCGTTCCAGCACCGGGTGGTCGCGCAGGTCGCTGCCGGACACGTCGTGACCCATCTCGGCGAGCGTGATGGCGACGGCGCTCATGCCCGGACCACCGACCCCCACGACGTGCAGCCGGTGCTGGATCGAGAGGTCGAGCGGGGGTGACGGGGCGTCGAGCTGGGGAGCCGGCCCCGGGGGCAGGTCGAGGGCGGTCTGGGTCACGATGGACGAGAGGTTACGGCGACTTGCTCGATCAGGGTCGGCAATGCCCCGGATCGGTGTCGCTCGCCACGTCGGCGCGCCCGGGCGGACAGGTCGGCGGCCGCCATCGGGTCGTCGCGCAGCCGCTCGATCTCGTCACCGAGCCGGCCCAGTTGGTCCTCGGTCAGCAGCACGGCACCACCGACCTCGCTCAGCCATCGGACGTTGTCGACCTGGTGGTCGTCGGCTGCCCCGGCCCACGGGACGAGGATCGCCGGGACCCCCGTGACCGCGACCTCGTGGACGGTGCTGGCGCCGCCGCGTCCGACGAACAGGTCGGCGGCGGCGTACACGCTGGGCATGTCGTCCTCGTAGGCGACCACGTCGTGCTGCACCCCCTCGACGCCACCGTCGACCGGCGTCACGTCGTCGACGAACCGCTCCCCGACCACGTGGCGCACGGCGAGCCCGGCATCCGCCCGGTGGTCGTGGAGGTAGGTGCCGATCGCCGCGTTGAGCACGCCCGAGCCCAGCGACCCTCCCATGACGGCGACGAGGAAGCGGTCGTCGTCCACACCGAGCGCGGCGCGCGCCGCGGCGCGGTCGGCCGTGCGATCGACATCGAGGATCGCCCGGCGCACCGGCGCGCCGGTGACCGTGGCGTTCGGCAGTGGCGAGTTGTCGAACGCGACGGCACACGCCGCTGCTCGGCGAGCTGCGACCCTGCTGGCCCGGCCTGGTGTCCGGTCGTAGGAGACGACGACGACGGGGATCCCCAGCCGGCGGGCGGCGAAGACCGACGGCATGCTGGCGTACCCGCCGACGGACACCACGACCGCCGGCCGGTCGGCACGGAAGGCGGCGATCGCCTGACGGGTGGCGGCGATCATCTTCGGGGCGAACCCCAGGTTGCGGCGGCTCAGCGAGCGCTGGAAGCCCACGACGTCGTAGAAGGTGTACGGAAACGGGGTGGGTGGCACGAGGCGGGTCTCGACGCCGCGTTCGGCTCCGACGTAGCGGATGCTCGACGCTTCGTGTCCGGCGTCGACCAACGCTTCTGCGATGGCGATCGCCGGCAGCACGTGACCCGACGTGCCGCCCCCCGTGACGACGGCGAAGGTCTGGCCGCTCACGTCGGAGCTGGGCTCGCGACGCCGGTCCGCAACGGCGCCACGGCGCCCGCACGTGCCGGCACGGACCGACGGGCCACGCTGAGCAACAACCCGACGGCGAGCATGCTGACGAGCAGCGACGTGCCACCGGCCGAGAAGAACGGCAGCGTCAGGCCGGTGACGGGCAGCAGACCCGTCACACCGCCGAGGTTGACGATCGTCTGGACCGCGAACCAGCACGTCACGCCGCCGGCCAGCAGCATGCCGAAGCGATCCGGCGCGGCGAGCGCCGCCTGCACCCCGAAGACGGTCAGCAGGATGAACCCGCCGACCACGGCGAGCGTGCCGATCATCCCCAGCTCGTCGGCGATCACGGCGAAGATGAAGTCGCTGTGGGCGTACGGCAGGTAGCCGAGCTTGCCCTTGCTCCCGCCGATGCCCGACCCGCCGAGACCACCCGACGCCATGCTGAGGAACCCCTGGTACGTCTGGTACGCGAGGTGGTCCTTCTCCTCGGAGACGTCGAGGAAGGCGGTGAACCGGTCGACGCGGCGCTGGCTCGAGACGACGAACAGCACGGCTGCCGAGGTCGCCAGGAATCCGATCGGCGCGAGGAGACGGAACGGCACGCCGGCCACCCACGCCACGCCCAGCACGATCGAGCAGAGCACGACGGCGGACCCGAGGTCGCCCTGTGCGAGCGAGAGACCCGCGGCGCCGGCTGCGAGGATGCCGACCGCGTAGGTGGTGTAGTGCGCGTCGGCGTCGTCGCGGGCGCGTCGCGTCAACAGCTCGGCGGCGACGAGCACGACCGCCAACTTGAGGAACTCGGCGGGCTGCACGCTGAAGATGCCGATCCGGATCCATGACTTGGCGCCGTTCACGGTGGCGCCGATCCCCGGAGCGAACGGACCGGCCATCGCCACGACGGCCAGGACGCCGATCGGGACCACCAGGCGCTGCAACGTCCGGTACGAGGTGCGGGCCGCGACCACGAGACCGACCAGCCCGAGCGAGGCCCACGCCGCCTGGCGGGCGAAGACGCCGTACGGCGAGCGGCCCTGGTTGGCCTCGGTCACCGCGGACGCCGACAGGACCATCACGAGGCCGAGCATCACGAACACCGCGGTGACCGCGATGATGCCGTAGTAGTTGGCCGGCGGGGGCCCGAGTTGGTCGGGCTCCGCACGGCGTCCCGCACGGAGCCCGCGAATCGCCGGCAACGCCACCTTGCGGAGGGTGCGCGACCGTGCCGGGTCGGCGCGTCGGTCGTCGCCCTGGAGGCGTTCGAGCGTGGCCCGTCGACGATCGCCGACGGAGATGGCTGCGGTCATGTCGATCCTCCGGGTGAGCTCGGGCTCCGATGCGCGGCACGGACGAGGTCGCAGAACGCGTCGCCGCGGGCCTCGAAGCCGCTGAACTGGTCGAAACTGGCGCAGCCGGGCGAGAGCAGGACAGTGTCGCCCGGCTGCGCGATCGCGAGTGCCGCGTCGACGGCCTCGGCGAGGGTGGCGACCACGGTGGTGCGTTCCACCTGGTCGAAGATGTTCGGGAGTGCGGGACCGGTGTCGCCGTTGGCGACGAGCGCCACGACACGTCCTTGTTCGGCGGCCATCGGCGCCAGGTCGACCCGCTTGTCGTAACCGCCGGCGATCAGCACGACGCGTTCGAATGCGGCAACCGCGGTCGCCGCAGCGTGCGGCGTCGTCGCCTTGGAATCGTCGTACCACGCCACCCCGTCCCACTCGCCGATCTTCGACAGGCGGTGCGGTGGGCCCTGGAACTCGCCGAGGGCGCGCTCGATGGCTCCGCGATCGACGAGGCCGGCCTCCAACACCAGTGCCGACGCGGCGAGCGCGTTGGTGATGTCGTGGGGCAGGTCGCGGGCCATCGACCGTCGGGGCGCGATCGGTCCGTCGGGGCCGGTCAGCCAGTCCTCACCGTCGACGACCTCGAGGCGGTAGTCCGCGTCGACGAGCCCGAAGGTCCGCTGACGTCCGGGCGCCGCGGCGAGATGGGCGAGCACGACCGGATCGTCGGCGAACCCGATCGCGGCGTCGCTCGGTCGCTGGTTCGTGAACACGGCGGACTTGGCGGCCTCGTAGGTGGCCAACGAACGGTGCCAGTCCAGATGGTCGGGCGCGAGGTTGAGCCACGCCGCGGCGTCGGCTCGGAACGTCGGCGCCCATGCCAGCCGGAAGCTGGTGCACTCGACCACGAACGCGTCGAGGTCGAGCTCGATCGCGTCGACGAGGGGCGTGTCGGTGTTGCCGGCGTCGACGGTCGCCACCCCGCCGGCGCGCAGCATCGCCACCGCCAGCAGCGTCGTGGTCGTCTTGCCGTCGGTCCCCGTCACGGCCAGCATCGGGCGCGGCCCGCCGGGACGTTGCTGTTCCCACCGGTAGGCGAGCTCCAACTCGGTGGCGAGGGGCCGCCCCGCCGATGTGGCCATGGCGATCACCCGGTGGTGCTCGGGCACTCCCGGCGACGGGCAGATCTCGTCGCAGCTCTCGACCAGCGACCGCAAGGTGTCGTCGTCCGGGGCTTCGACCAGCTCGATGCCGAGCTCGGCGGCGAACCGTCGCCGCTCGTCGGTGACGGTGTCGTCGACCGCGACGACCTCGACGTCGTGGCGCACCAGCGCACGCGCCGTGGCCGTGCCGGCGACGGCGAGGCCGTACACCAAGGCCCGCGTCACGGCAGCACCTCTCCCGAGGCGACCCTCGTGAAGTCGCTGATGAAGATCGCCAGCGCGGCGGTGACACAGATCGCGGAGATCAGCCAGAAGCGGATGATGACCGTGGTCTCCGGCCAGCCGACCAGTTCGAAGTGGTGGTGGATCGGCGACATCCGGAACAGGCGGCGCGTCCGGCCGGAGGCCTTGAAGACGCCCATCTGGACCGCCACGGAGCCCGCCTCCATCACGTTGATGCCGCAGATCAAGATGATCAAGACGTCCGTGTTGGTGGTGAGGGCGAGCAGGGCGAGGCTCGCCCCGATGCCGAGCGCGCCGACGTCACCCATGAAGATCCGGGCAGGTGCCGCGTTCCACCACAGGAACCCCAGACATCCGCCGGCGAAGGCGGCGGCGAGCACGCCGAGGTCGAGCGGGTTCACGACCGCGCCGTAGACGTCGGGGTTGCGGAACGCCCAGTACGCGATGATCGTGAACGCGCCGAACCCCATCAACGCCGAACCGGCAGCGAGGCCGTCCAGCCCGTCGGTGACGTTGACGGCGTTGGTGGTGGCCCAGATGATCGCCCCGGCCCACAACACCCAGACGGCGGTCGGCACCTCGAGCCCGACGTCGGCCCGGGTCACCGAGATCGTCTCGGAGATCCCGGTGCCGGCGACGAGCCACCAGGCGATGCCGAAGCTGGCCAGCATGGTGATGTAGTTCTTCTGCTTCCAGAAGATTCCCCGGTTGTGCCGCTTGCGGACCTTGATGTAGTCGTCGAGGAAGCCCATGAGGGCCATGAAGAGGACGCCGCACCACACGATGAGGGCCTGGGTCGAGAACGGCAGCCCGGGACGCAGGTGGGCGACCAGCCAGCCGACGAGCGCCGCCCCGACGATCGCCAAACCGCCCATCGTCGGCGTGCCCTGCTTGAGCATGTGGTGCTCCGGGCCCCGGTCCTCCTTCCCGAGGATCGGCTGCCCCTGCCCGCGCGTGCGGAAGAACACGATGAGCCAGCGCGTGCCGAACAACGACACGAGCATCGCCACCACGCCGGCGAGCATGATGGCGATCACGACGACTCCTCCAGCAGCTCGCGCACCACGGCGCGGTCGTCGAAGTCGATGACGCGGTCGCCCAGGTCCTGCGTGCGTTCGTGGCCCTTGCCCGCGACCAGCACGATGTCGCCGCGCTCGGCGCGGCGCAGGGCGTCGGCGATCGCCGAGCGTCGGTCGGCGTTCGACGTCACGCCGGCACGATACTGATCGGGGACTCCGGCGATCACGTCACCGATGATCCGCTCCGGGTCTTCGCGACGCGGGTTGTCGGAGGTGACGATCACCGTGTCGGCGAGTCGTGCGGCGACCTCGCCCATCTGCGGGCGCTTCTCCTCGTCGCGCTCGCCGCCACACCCGAACACCACGATCGATCGCCGCCCTGCTGCGGGGCGGGCGGTGCGCAGCAACTGCTCGAGTCCGTCGGGGGTGTGGGCGTAGTCGACCACGACCGTGAACCCGGGCCCGCTCACCAGTGTGCCGTCGGCGACGACCTCGAAGCGCCCAGGTACGGCGGGCAGGTTCGCCAGCGCACCGGCGGCGACCGCCGGGTCCACGCCCAGCGCAGCGGCCGTCGTGAGCGCGGCGAGCGAGTTCGCCACGTTGAACGCTCCGCCGAGGGCGACCTCGACCTGGTGCCCCCGCCAGCGGTAGCGATGGCGTGCCGCGTCGACCTCCACAGCTGCGGCGTCGGCGAGCCGGTACTCGACGACGCGCACGGGACCGCCCCGCAGCGTGTCGGCGAGCAGCTGCCCGTGACGGTCGTCGATGTTGATCACGGCGAGGTCGGTGAAGCGCTCGTCGAACAGCAACGCCTTGGCTCGGAAGTAGGCCTCTTCGGTGCCGTGGAGGTCGAGATGGTCCCGGCCGAGGTTGGTGAACACGGCGGCGTCGAAGCGCGTGCCGTCGACCCGATGCAGCGCCAGTGCGTGCGAGGAGACCTCGAGCACTGCGGCGTCCTTGCCGTCGTCGGCGAACTCGGCGAGTGTCCGCTGCAGATCGGGCGCCTCCGGTGTGGTCCGAGCGCCCGACAGCGTGCCGACGAGGCCCGTCGCCCAGCCGGCCGCCTCGAAGATCGCCGCCAGCATGTGCGCGGTAGTGGTCTTGCCGTTCGTCCCGGTGATCCCCACCGTCGTCAGCCGGTCGCTCGGATCACCGAGCACTGCAGCCGAGACGGGGCCGAGGGCGCGCCGTGTGTCGTCCACGACGAGCTGGGCGACGTGCTCGGCGACGTCGAGATCGTGGTCGACCAGCAGTGCCACCGCACCGCGCTCCACCGCTTCGCCTGCATAGCGGTGCCCGTCGACGTTCTCGCCGCGCAGGCAGGCGAACATCGACCGGTTCGTCACCTGGCGGGAGTCGTGGGTGATCGCCGTCACGTCGACCTCAGCTGCGCCGGCGGGACCGGCGAGCCGCGACGCGTCTCCGTCGGCGTCCAGACGTTCCACGAGCGTGCCCAGGGTCGCCACGTCACTGGTCCTCGCAGCCGGTGCTACCGACGGGCGGCTCGATCCCGAGCTCGGAGATCAAGGTCGGCGCGAGCTCGGCGAACACCGGCGCGGACGCCGTGCCACCGAAGCGGTCGTTGGTGGCCGGCGGCTCGTCCACCGAGATGAGCACCGTGACCTGCGGGTCCTCGGCCGGGAAGAAGCCGACGAACGAGGCGTAGTAGACGCGGTTCCCGTTCTCGTCCCAGTACGTGCCGTTGTCGGCGGCCTTGTACGCCGTTCCGGTCTTGCCGGCGATCGACAGCCCGTCGACCTGGGCGCGCTTCGCGGTGCCACGACAGACGACCTCGCGCATCATCGCCGTCGTCTGCGATGCCGCCTCCTCGGAGACGACGCGACGCGTCTCGGAGGGTGGCAGCTCGGTGATCTCGCCGGCCGGGTCGACCGTCGCTGAGACCAACCTCGGCGCCACGTACGCACCGCCGTTGGCGATCGTGTTCACGGCACTGACCAGCTGCACCGAGGTGCTCGCGACACCCTGCCCGTAGGCCACGGTGACGCGCTCGCTGCCCCACAGGTCGTCGAAGTCCTTGAGGATCCCGGGGGACTCGCCGGGGAAGTCCAGCGCCGTCGCCGAGCCCAGGCCGAACTGCTGCATGTACTCGTAGTGCGCTTCGCGACCGAGCTCTTCTTGGACGGTGATCGTGCCGATGTTCGACGACTCGATGAGGATCTGCGACACCGACATCCACTCGTCGGGGTGCTGGTGCGAGTCGGACAGCAGGTCGTCGTAGTACTGCTTGCGCCACGGCACGTTGAAGCTCGTGTCCGGCGTGACGGCGCCTGCGTCGAGGGCGCCGGCGATCGTGATCACCTTCGCGACCGAACCCGGCTCGTAGGAATCGACCGCCGCGAAGTTGCCGGACGTGACCTCGTAGCCACCCTCCTCGTCGTCGGCGCGCACCGACGCCAGTGCGTAGATGTCGCCCGTGTCGGTGTCCATGGCGATCGCCGTGGCGCCGCGCGCCCCGATCGTCGACACCTGCTCCAACAGCATCTGCTCCACGCTGTACTGGACCGAACGGTCGAGGGTCAGCACGAGGTCCTCCCCGGCCACCGGTGCTTCGACGATCGTCTCGGAACCTGCGATGGTGCGGCCACCGGGTGCGATCTCACGCGTCATCTCACCACCGGTACCGGTCAGCACGTCGTCGTACTGGAGCTCGAGGCCGGCGATCCCGTCGCCGTCGATGTTGGTGCTGCCGACCACGCTGCGACCCGTGTCGCCGCCCGGCATCTCGCGCCGGTCCTCGGCGTCGACGTTGACGCCGGACAGGCCGAGGGACGCGATCTGTTCGGCGATGCCGGCGTCGACCTGACGGGCGACGTACACGAAGCCGCGCGCCTTCCGCTCGGCTTCGAACAGCAGATCGGCGACCGTCTCGTCGTCGAGGTCGAGCACGTCGTCGAGCATCTGGATCGTCGCCGGACCGTTCTCCAGCAACTTCGGGTTGATGGAGACGGTCCCCGCGGGCACGGACATCGCCATCTCGGTGCCGTGACGGTCGAAGATCGTGCCGCGCTGCGCCGAGATCGCATAGCTGCGCGCCCATTGGCTGGCTCCCGCCGATCGGAGCGAGTCGGCTTCCGCCGTCTGGAGCGCGCCGACCTTCACGACGATGCCGACCAGTACGAGGCTGAACAACACCAGGGCCACGAGGAGCCGGCGACGCGGTGAAGCGAACACGGCGTTGCGCACCCGGCGCGGCGGCGGAGCGGACACGCGCCGCCGTCCATGTGCCGTTCGCTGCGGCGCGCGACGGGTCTGTCGCCGCGTGTTCTTCCGTGCGTCGTTCTTCCGCGGCTCGGGCCGGCGCGTCGTGCCGGACTGGCGCGACGGCCGCTGACCGCGCGGTGCCTGGCCGTGGACCCGTCGTCCCGGCGTCGCCGAGTGTGTCCGCTCCCTGGTGTTGCTCATGAGGCCTCCACGGCGTTCGCGATCATGGCTGGCCCGCCGAGACGGCCTTGACGTCTCGGAACTGCTCGAGCGGCTCGAAGGCGACGATGATCTCGACCGGGTCGTCGTGGAGCACCCCCGCTGCGGCGAGCTGCACCGCCAACTCGTCAGGGGTGATCCGGATGAACTTGCTGCTCGCTCCGCGCACCATCATCAGCGACTCGGCGGCTTCGTCGAGCCTGGCCGGCGACCGCAAGACGGCGCGATCGTGACGCAGGTCGTCGAAGCGCTCGCGCTCGACGTTGACGGCCTGCTCGAGACGGTCGATCTCGAGCTGCCGCCCGGCGAGCTGGGTGTGGAACACGGCGATCCCCAGCAGCGCGCCGAACACGACCGCCAGGACCGCACCGATCAACATCGCCGGCCAGCGCCGCTGGTTCTGGATGAGTGCCAGCGCCGGACGGGACACCGAGGTGGTGGTCGCGTCGGCGGCCGGCCCGTCCGTGGTCGGGTCGGCATCGGGGGCGGACGACGTGCGCAACGGCAGGGCGACCATCAGCGGCTTCCTCTCTCATCGTTCGCAGGGACGACGGCGGTGCCGTCCGACTTGCGGATCGGATCGATCTTCTCCACGAGGCGCAGCCGCGCCGACGCGGCGCGTGGGTTGCGCTCCCGCTCGGCCGCCGACGGCCGCTTCGGGGCACCGCGCACGATGCGCACCGTCTGGATCGCGCCGCACACGCACGGCAGATCGGCGGGACAGTCGCACGCACCCGCAGCCGAGCTGAACCGCTCCTTCACGATCCGGTCCTCGCCCGAGTGGTACGACAGCACCGCGATCCGTCCACCCGTGGCGGTCGACTCGACCGCCTGATCGAGGGCGTCGGGGAGGGCGTCCAGCTCGTGGTTGACCTCGATCCTGATCGCCTGGAAGGTGCGCTTGGCGGGGTGACCGCCGGTGCGTCGCGCCGCCGCCGGTATGGCGCCGGTGACGATCGCCGCCAGCTCGGTCGTGCTCTGCACCGGTCGAGCGGCACAGATCGCGGCGGCGATCCGCGACGCGAAGCGTTCGTCCCCGTAGCGCCGGATGATCCGGGCGAGCTCGTCGCGCTCGTAGCCGTTCACGACGTCTGCAGCGCTCCACGGCTGGCTGTCGTCCATCCGCATGTCGAGCGGTCCGTCGTGGCGGTAGGAGAAGCCGCGTTCTGCCCGGTCGAGCTGGGGCGAGGACACCCCGAGATCGAACACCGCGCCCGAGATCGTCGCGAGGCCGTGCTCGGCGAGGGCGTCGGGCAACTCGTCGTACCGGCGCCGAGATGTCGCGAACCGGGGGCCGAAGCCTGCCAGCCGCTCGGTCGCGGCGCTGATCGCCGCACCGTCGCGATCGATGCCCAGCACCGACAGGTGGGGATGGGCGGTCAGGATCGCCTCGGTGTGGCCACCGCCGCCGAGCGTCGCATCCACGACGGTGCCCGGGGGGACCGCGTCGAACGACTCCGTGATCTCCTCGACCATCACCGGGTCGTGGGCGAACTCGCCGCTCCGAGCGGTCACGACGCCGCCCCGGCGATCTCCGCCTGGCCGGCCGCTTCGCTGGCGCGGTAGGCAGCGGGCTCCCAGATCTCGATGTGGCGCACCGATCCGAGCACGACGACCGGGGCCTGCGGCTCGATCCCTGCCAGCTCGCGCAGCCGCGGGTCGATGTTGACGCGTCCCTGCTTGTCGAGCGACACACGACTCGCGGTCGCCGAGAAGGCCCGGAGTCGGTCGCGGCTGACCTCGCCGCGGTCGACCTTGTCGGCGAGCTCGTTGGCCCGGCGCTCGAAGGTCTCCGCCGGCTGGACGTTCACGCAGGCGTCGTCACCGAAGTAGAGGTAGCAGTGTTCGCCGAGTTCGTCGCGCAGGGCGGCCGGCAGTGCCACCCTGCCTCGATCGTCGAGCTGTCGCTCGTAAACCCCAAAGAACACGCGCGCGTGCCTCGAACTTTCTGCCTCGTTCCCGCTGCTGTCCTGCCGCGCCGGGAACGCGGGTCTTCCCCGGCATTCCCCATTGTGCCCCCATTGATCCCCCAAGTCAACCCATTCTCCCCATTTCTCCCCCCGCCCCACCCCGCGACTCCCCACGACACCCCCGAGGGGAGATCACGAGCGCCGGGCCGACGGGTCGGTGTCAGGCCGGGAGGTGGTCGCGGAGCGCGCCGGCCAGGCCGACGGCATCGGGCGCGCCGGCCGGCATCACGGCGACCGGCGCGAGGTCCGATCGCGCCGGTCGGTGTGTCGGTGCGAGCAGGTCGACCAGGTCTTCGGCGCGGTAGGTCGTGTGCCACGAGCACTGCAGCCGGGCCCACCCCCGCGTCCG
>CAYGLH010000049.1:0-14850 GCA_964350535.1 uncultured Ilumatobacteraceae bacterium | reverse complement strand
CCGGGCGTCGTGTCGCCGGCAAGCTGGGGCGACCCGAACGTGGTACGCGAGCGGCTCGGCGAAGCCGTGCGCGAGGTCGCCTTCGATCGCGCCTGCATGCGCTTCCCGATCCTCAGTCCCGCGCACATGCGCGCGTTCACCGAGCAGAATGCCGCGCCGGGCACCAAGCTGGTCGAGATGCTGCGCGACGAGCCGGCACGCCTCGACTACGAGGGATGGACACCGCACGTCGCCCCGGGTGGCACCCTGGCGATCCACGACGTGTTCCCGGACCCCGCCGACGGCGGTCGCCCCCCGTACGAGCAGATCTACCTGCCGGCGCTCGAGTCCGGCCGGTTCGACGAGGTGGCCGCCGCCGGCTCCCTGCGCATCCTGCGCCGCACCGACGTCACGTAGCGTGTTCGGCGCGGAGGTCGTCGCGGGCCGCGGCGATCGCGTCGTGGACCCGGTTCCGCAGTGCTGACATGTCGTCCATCGTCAGCCCCTCGGTGGGGATCGGGTCGAGCACTCGCACCTCGGCCGTGGCCTGCCCCAAGCGCCAGTCGTGCTTGCGCAACGCGTCGCGCGTGCCGTACACGGCCAGCGGCAGGATCGGGTGCTGACCCTCGATCGCCAACTTGAACGCGCCGGCCCGGAACTTGCGCATCTCGCCCGTCTTGGAGCGGGTGCCCTCCGGGAAGATCATCACCGACGCCCCGCTGTCGAGCCGGTCGACGCAGGCCTCCAACGCCGCCTTGCCGGACGTCGAGTCACCTCGTTCCAGCGGGATGTCGCGCGCCAGTCGCATCATCCAGCCGACGAGCGGGATCTTCATGATCTCGATCTTCGACATCCACTTCATCTCGGTGGGCAGGTGGGAGATCAGCAGGATGTCGACGAAGCTCTCGTGGTTCGAGACCACGACGTACGGACGGCGGCGCATGTCGGCCGGCAGTTGCCCTGAGGTGCTGAAGTGCCAGATCGGTGTCAACCGCTGATGGATCACCGTGAGCTTGCGGAACAGGTAGCCCGCCCAGTACGCGCTCGGGTCGAACGGCATCGTGACCAACCGGACGATCGCCACCAACGGGGTGAACACGAGCACCAGCACACCGAGCACGAACCAGCTCCAGATGCTGACCAACGTGCGCACGATCGTCGAACCCATGTGGCGGGAGTGTACGGGCGCGTCTCGGAGACGGTCAGGCGGCGACGTTGCGGCCGAGGATGATGAGGTCCTGGAGGTTGCCCTCGCCGTCGCGGACGTGATCGGCGAGCCGGGCCTCGCGCTCGAACCCGAGCGACTCGAACAGCCCGAGAGCACCGTCGTTCGACGACATGATCTCCGTCGACACCTTCAACAGCTCGAGCTCCGCGGCGAGCGTGAGTCCTCGGTGGATCAGCTCCTTGCCGACGCCGCGACCGCGATGGCTGGGCTGCACCACCACGCGCATCGCCCCGACGTGCCCCTGCCAGCCGTTGCCGGGAACGATCGTGACCAGCCCGACGATCTCGACGTCGTCGGCACCGTCGGGCCGCTCGACCGCCGCGATCCGGCGAGCGGGCGTCGCTCGGGTCCAGCCCGCCACCGCCACCTGGTAGAGCAGGAACGAGTCGAGCATGCCGCGATCCTTCTGCGGGATCCGCTCGGCGAACCGTTCGGCCGCAGCGCGGTGGTCGGCGACCAACGGGCTGTACTCCACCCTCGGCAACCTAGCCCGCGGCGGAGGTGCGATCAGTCGACGAGGGCGACGGGGGAGAAGAGGTCGGCGGCCGGGGTGGCGCCGACGATCGCGTCGACCGCCAGCAGCACGGCGGCCGCCGTGTACGAGGTGTGTTCGTCGAACGGGAAGTTGATCTCGTCGGGGTAGACGACGCCCGTCCAGTACGAGCCGTCGTCGCGCCGATGGGTGCGGGTCCAGCGGAGCAGGTCGGTCGCCGTGTCGTGGTCGCCGATGGCGGTGAAGGCGAGCGCGCACTCGGCGGTCTCCGACGCCGTGACCCACGGCTCGTCGCTCACGCAGCGGATGCCCAGCCCGTCCATCGAGAACGTCTTCCAGCCCTCGGCGAGCCGCGTCTTGGCGGCCTCACCCGACAGCGCACCGGTGAGCACCGGGTAGTACCAGTCCATCGCCCAGCGGGTCTTCGGCTCGAAGTGCGACGAGCCGCCAGATGTCGCCGCGTGATCGGCGCAGTCGGCACGGATCACCGCCGTCATCGCCTCGGCGGCTTCGAGCCAGTCCGGGCGCGGCTGGCCCAGCTCGTCAGCCAGCCGGACGCCGCACCGCAGGGCGTGCTGGATGCTGGCGGTGCCGGTGAGCAGGGCGTAGTCCCACGGGCGACCGTCGGGTTCGATGGCCCACAGCGGGATCCCGTCGGCACGGCGCAGCGAGAGCACGAAGTCCAGCGCTCGCGACGCGGCCGGGAAGGAGGACCGGACGAAGTCGATGTCGCCGGTCACGTGGAGGTGGTGCACCAGGCCGGTGGCGACGTAGGCGCACACGTTGGTGTCGAGCTTGGGGTCCTCGACCGAGCCGTCGGCCCGGTAGTAGTTGTGCCAGCTGCCGTCGGCGCGCTGGACGGCCGCGAGCCATCCATAGGCGCGGCGCGCCGAGCCGTGGAACCCTGCGACGTCGAGGGCCATCGCCGTCTCGACGTGGTTCCACGGATCGCAGTGGCCGCCGGGGTACCACGGGATCATCCCGTTCGGCCGTTGCAGCGCGCACAGGTGCCGCGCTGTCTGCTCCGCCTCGGCGGGGGTCAGCACCCCGGGGAGCTCGAGCGCCTCGATCATCGGGCCGCGACCGGTGGTTTGCTGGCGTAGAACACGATGCTCTTGCCGAGCACCGGCGACAGCACGCGGTCGGCGACCTTGGTGCCGGCGGGTTGCTGCACGATGTCCCACTCGAGGAACTCCCGGTACTTGACGACCGCCGGGTGCTCGTCGTTGGTCGGTCCGACCGCGCACTTCAGCCACCAGTACGGCGAGTGCAGCGCGTGGGCCCGGTGGGAGCCCTGCAGGTCGAGACCGGCCGAGGCGAGCTTCGCCTTCAACTCGGTGGCCGAGTAGATCCGGACGTGTCCGCCGGGGCTCTTCGGCGCGTGGTACTCGTCGGACAGCATCCAGTTGACCTTCTCGGGCAGCCATGCCGGCACGGTGGCGGCGAACGCGCCGCCGGGCTTGAGCACCCGCACCATCTCGGCGATCGCACCGACGTCGTTCTGGATGTGCTCGAGCACCTCGGAGGTGATCACGACATCGAAGCTGTCGTCGGCGAAGGGGAGGCGCGTGGCGTCGCCGCGCAGGACGGCCTTGAACCGGTCGATGTCGATCTCGCCCGAGTCGACCATCGCCCCGAGGGTGGCCCGGGTCTCGACCACCTCGTCCTCGGCGTAGTCGAGGGCGTACACGTCGGCACCGCGGCGGGCGCACTCGAAGACGTGTCGTCCGAAGCCGGCACCGACGTCGAGGACCCGGTCGCCGGCGCGCAGACCGAGCTTGTCGAAGCGGATCGTCAGCACGTCAGGAGCCTGGTGCGAGACGGCCGTTGTCGGCGAGCTTGGCGACGTTCTGCGGCATCGCCAGCACCTCGCGGTACTGGTCGACGGTGAGCTCGGCGCAGCGGCGCCAGGTCCAGCGCTCGAGGACCCGCTGGCGGCCGGCCGCCCCGATGCGCGACCGCAGGTCGGGGTCGTCGAGTCCCCGGCGGATCGCCGCGGCGAGCGCGTCGGCGTCGCCGGCGGGGCAGCTCAGGACCGTCTCGCCGTCGCGACCGGTGACCTCGGGCAGGGCGCCACCGTCGGTGGCGACGAGCGGCGTGCCGCTGCACATCGCCTCGATCGCCGGCAGGCTGAAGCCTTCGTACAGGCTGGGGACGACGGCCAGTTCGGCCTCGGCGTACAGCTCGACGATCCGCTCGTCGCTGACGCCCGACACGAACTCGATGTGGTCGCCCAAGCCGAGCGAATGGATGAGGTCCATCGAATGGCCGGGTCGCGGCTTGCCGATGATCGTGAGGGTCACGTCGCGCTCCGTGCGCAGCTTGGCCATCGCCTCGAGGAGGTAGCTGAGGCCCTTCAGGGCGACGTCGGCGCTCGCCGTCGTGATCAGCCGCCCGGGGCGCCGTGCGACGTCGTCGAGCGGGCGGAACAGCTCGGGATCGACACCGACCGGGACGAGGCGCATGCGGTCGCGGCTGACGCCCATGTCGTTGTGGATGTCGTCGATCGAGTTCTGGCTGACGACCACGATGCGCGGCATCGAGCTGGCGACCTTGCCCTGCATCTTGACGAACGAGTACCAGCGGCCGACCGACCAGCGCTTGAGGCGCGTCTTGGCGTGGCGCATCTCGAGCTCGCGGTCCTTGGTGATCGGGTGGTGCAACGTGACGATCGTCGGGATCTTCGCCTCGATCTTGCGGATGCCGTAGCCGAGGCACTGGTTGTCGTGGACGAGGTCGAACTCGCCGGCGCGCGGAAGCAGCTCGCGTGCGGCGCGGGCGCTGAACGCGAGGGGCTCGGGGAACGTGCCGGTGAGGAACTGGCCGAGCTCGAGCAGGTCCTCGCGGTCCTTGATCTCCCAGAATCCCGGAAGGCGGCCGGGGTAGTGGTCGTTGAACGTGTCGAGGCTCGGCAGCTCGTGCAGCTCGATGCGCTCGTCGAGCACGGGATAGGGCTGGCCGCCGAACACCTCGACGCTGTGGCCGAGGTCGCACAGCGCCTTGGTGAGGTGGCGGGTGTAGACCCCTTGGCCCCCGACGTGGGGTTTGCCCCGGTAGGTGAGGTAGGCGATCTTCAGGGGAGCGTCGGGGTCCAGCCCGGCGGACGACATTCGTCGGAGGCTAGCGCCGCCCCCTACCAACCGGTAACCGCACCCGGTCCGGAGGCAATCTCGTGAACAAATGTTGGCGCAGCGCCCACAGATGTTCACGAGGTCGGGGATCGGGTCAGCCCCAGGCGATCGTCATCGAGCGCGAGAGGGACTCGCCGGGCTCGAGGCGGCGCGGGCGGAGGTTGAAGGCGTCGGGCGGGCCGGACTGCGGCTCGACGCAGGTGGCGTCGGCGGGCTCGTCGTAGATCACCCAGTGGTCGCAGTCCGACGCCACCGCCACGGTCGGTACCTCGTCCCGCGCGTAGTGCAGCGTCGCCGGGCCCGTCGCGAGGAAGCAGTCGTCCCAGGGGCCCGGGGTGGGTCGGATCGTCCGCCCGGTCGGCAGGTGGTCGGCGCCGCGCTCGTACATCGCCAGCGGCGAGACGTCGAGGCGGTCCGGCTTCTGGAACCACGGGTGCCAGCCCACCTCCGCGACGATCGGCAGGTCACCGGCCTCGACGGACAGCTCGCAGCGCAGCGACCCGGTGGCCAGCACCATCCGCTGCAACGCCGTGCCACCGAGGGGCCACCGGATCGGGCACCGCATCGTCAGCGCGTCGGAGGTGTGCTCGAGGATCTCCCACTCCCGGTCGTAGACCAGTCCGTGGATGGCGTGCGCACCTGCGTTCGGTGCGAGGCGGTGCAAGGTGCCGTCGAGCTCGAAGCGACCCTCGCGCAGCCGTCCCGCCCAGGGCGCCATCGGGTAGCAGCCCCAGTCGATCGCCCGACGGTCGTCGGTGTGGGGCGGGCGCAACAACGGTTGCCCGCCGACGGTGACCTGCACGAGCCGCCCGCCGGCCCGCACGTCGACGTCGGCGGAGACGGACGGCCCGTCGATCGAACGGGTTTCCAGTCGCACGGCCACGCCTGGGAGAGTAGGCCGATGCGCGCGCTCGTCCAGCGGGTCACCCGTGCCGAGGTCACCACACGCGTCGAGGATCGGTGGGAGGTCGCCGGGGCGATCGACGCCGGGTTGTGCGCGCTGGTCGGCGTCACCCACGGCGACGACGCGCGCGCTGCCGCCAAGCTCGCCGACAAGCTGTGGGGGCTGCGCGTCTTCGACGACGACGCCGGCGTGATGAACCGGTCGGTCGACACGGTCGGGGGCGAGATCCTGGTCGTCAGCCAGTTCACCCTGTACGGCGACACGTCGCGCGGCCGCCGTCCGGGTTGGGGCGCCGCGGCGCCGCCCGCGATCGCCGAGCCGCTGGTGGAGGCGGTGATCGACGCGCTACGCGGGCTCGGGGCGACGGTCGCCAGCGGCCGCTTCCGCACCGACATGCGCGTCGAGCTCGTCAACGACGGACCCGTCACCCTCATGATCGAGGTCTGAGGCGTCCGGCCGCTGTCGTGCGGCCCGCCGACGCCGGTCGGCGCGGTCGAGCAGCAGCGACGCCGCGAACACGGCGCCGAGTGCCGCGACGAACGGCGCGTCGCCCAGGTTCGTGTACCAGGTGAAGCCCTCGCGCAGCGGCACGTCGGCGATGATCACCCGCCGTTCGCTCACGGCGCTCCGCTCCAGCACGTCGCCGTCGCTGTCGACGATGGCCGTGAACCCGGTCGGCGCGGTCTGCACCACCCACCGTCCGTTCTCGATCGCCCGCAGCCGGCTGGACGCGACCTGCTGCGTCTGGACGATCGTGCCGGAGTAGCTGGCGCCGTTGGTCGGGTTGAGGATCGCTTCGCCACCCTCCTGCACGCCGTCGCGGGCGCGCCCGCCGAAGAACACCTCCCACGAGATGACGACGGCCAGGGGCACGTCGACCACCTCGCCGGTCTGCCGGTCGACGATCGGCACGTCCAGCACGGCCGGTTCGGTGCCGGCGACGGCGTCGCGCCCGATCCGGTCGATCGGCGCGCCGAGCGCCTCCAACAGGCCGCGCATCGGCACGTACTCGCCGAACGGGACGCGGCGCACCTTGTCGTACCGGTCGCCCAGGCTGCCATCGGGGAGCACCACGACCTGGGCGTTCGTGAACCGCTCGCCGTCGGCGGTGTCCTCGGTGACGCCGACCAGGATCGGGACACCCAGCCGGGCGGACTCGACGGCGACGGCGGCCAGTTCGTCGGAGCCGTCGAAGGTGGCCACGTCGATCGTGTTCTCCGGCCACAGCACGAGGTCGAGATCGTCGTCGGTGATCGCCGCCGTGGCCTCGAGGTGCCGCTGGGTGACGAGGGCGGAGGGCACCTCGGTGGCAGAGGTCCCCTGTTCGCCACCGCCCTGGACCGCAGCGATGCGCAGGCTGGGGCCCGCGTCCGTCCCGCGCGGCGCGACCGACGCGCCGACGAACACCAGCACGCATGCCGCCGCCGCGCCGATGGCGATCCTCGCCGACCACGCCGGCGAGCCGCTCGATCGCAGCGCGAGGACGCCGGCGCCGACCAGGAACCCGATCTGGAAGACCAGCCAGGTGATCAGGATGACGCCGCCCACTCGGGCGACGCCGGCGAGCGGGCCCGCCACCTGCGAGATGCCGAGCGAGGCGAGCGGGACACCGCCGAACGGGAACGAGAACCGCAGCGCCTCGACGAGGGCGTGGGCCGCCGGCCGTCCGACGAGCGACCACCGTCCGCGCGGTGCGACGGCGGCGGCCAGCGCGTGATACCCGGAGAAGGCGAGGCACGCCACGAGGTAGCCCGGCACGGTGAGCTGGACCATCCAGGCCATCCCGACGTAGGTCCAGGCGGCACCGAACAGGGCGCCGCGCAGCGCCGCTGCCGACCGCGTCGGGGCCTCGTCGGAGCTGATCGCGAACAGTGCGATCCCGATGACGGCGAGCGGCCACCACCCCCACGGCGGCATCGAGAAGGCGACCCCCAGTCCGCCGACGAGCGCCAGCGCGAGTGGGAGCAGCCGCGACCCGCTCGGGCCGGACGCTGCGGTCACGTCCCGGCGAGATCGAGCTTGACGACGATCCGCTCGCGGACCGAGCCCGGCGGGTGGCAGGCGAACAGCGTCGCGGTGGCGGTCTCGGTCGGGTCCACGATCCACACCGCGTCGGGTTGCACGATCATCGTCTCGGTGACCACGTACGTGGTGATGCCGACGTCGGTGGTGAACTCGACGATGTCGCCGGGCACGAGTTGGTCGATGTTGCGGAACGGCCCGCCGTGACTGGTGCGGTGGGCCGCGACGACGACGTTGCCGACCTCGCCCGGCATCGCCGTGCCGGGCCAGTGCCCCGGTCCCCGGTCGAGCGTGGTGAGCCGGATGCCTTCGTAGAGCGGCTGGTCGACCCCCAGCTTGGGGATCGAGATCCCGCCGAGCTGGATCTGCGGTTCGGCGCCGTAGACGTCGGTGGGCGGCGCGATCGGCGCCACCGGTTCGAGGGTGGTGACCGGTGCCGCCGTGGTGCTGGTGGTCGGCGCAACCGTCGTCGGGACCGCGCTGCTGGCCGGTGTGGTGGTGGTCGGGGCGACGGTCGTGGTGGTGGCCGGGGCCGGGCTGGACCCGGCGGTGCCGTCGCTGAGCTGGGTGAACGGCTCGTCGGTCGCCGGCAGCGTGCCCGGGAGCTCGGCCGCCTCGGCGACCCGCGAGGCGGGATCGTCGTCGCTCGCCGGGCTGGTGATCAGCAGGAAGCCGACGGTGATGCCGAACGCGGCCAGGATCGCGGTCAGGCCGAACAGCAGTGATCGGCGACGCCCGAGCCGGTAGTGCACGTCGTCCATTCTTACACCGCCGCTCCGGCGGACACAGCCCGCGCCGCGGCGGCACGACCGTCGCGCACGCACGCCGGGATGCCGATGCCGCGGTAGCCCGAACCGGCGACGTGCACGGCCGGGGGGAGTGCGGTGTCGAGCTCGGCGACCCAGGCGCGGTGGTGCGGGCGGTACTGGGCGAAGGCGCCAGGCCAGCGCACGATGCGGTGTTCCAGCGGGTCGAACCGCACGCCGAGGTGCATCTCGAGGTCCTCGAGGGCGCGCGCCAGCAGCTCATCGTCGGAGAGGTGCAGCGCGGGAGCGCCGTCGCGGCCGATCGAGACGCGCAGGATCTCCCCGCCGCTGGGTGGACGCCAGTGCGCCCACTTCTGCGACCCGAACGACACCGCGGTGACCGACCGCTGCACCGGTTTCGGGACGAGGTAGCCGCTGCGGCCGCGGAGCCGTTCCGGCCAGGCGTCGGCGGCGATGTGCAACAGCACCATCACGACGTCGGCCGTCTCGGCCCGGTCGAGCAGCGCCGTCGCGTCGGGGGCGGTCGACCGCAGCGCCGCGGCGGCGGCCGCAGGGGGCGAGGCGAGGACGATCGCGTCGTAGGGACCTCGCTGGCCGCCGTCGGCCGTGACGACCACCCACCGATCTCCCGCACGGTCGATCGAGTCGACCTGCGCCGACGTGTGGATGCGCCCCCCGGCGGCGGTGATCGCGGAGGCCGTCGCCTCGGCGAGGGCGCGCATCCCGCCGCGCGGTGTGGCGAAGATCGGGCTCGCCCCGCCCGTGGCGGTGCCCGCCTGCTGACGCATCGCGCGGGCGGCGAGCAGCACACTGCGGCCGCGGCGGGCGAGCCCGTCGAGCTGCGGGACCTCGGCAAGGCTGAAGTGGTCCGTGTCGGTGGCGTAGATCCCGCCGACGAGCGGGTCGACCAGGCGCTCGTGGACCTCGTCGCCGAACCTCGCCCGCACGAACGCCCCGATCGAGTCCGGCTCCAGCGACGTGGCGGGCAGCAGCGGCTCCAGCGCGGCGCGCAGCTTGCCGCGCCAGGACAGCAGGCCGCTGCGCGCGATCGGGAGCACCTGCCCGGGAACGCCGAGCACCAGTCCGTCGGGGATGTCGTAGAGGCGGCCGTGCCAGACGGCCGCACCGACCGGTTCGGGTGACACGAGTTGATCGCCGAGCCCGACCTCCCGGGCGAGATCGACGGCGTCGGGGACGCGGGCCAGGACCGCGTCGGCGCCGAGGTCGACCCCGTCGACGCCGGCGAAGCCCGCTGAGTCGATGCGTCCGCCGACCCGGTGCCCCGCCTCGAACAGATCGACCTCGACCGGCCCACCGGCACGCGGTGCGTCGAGCGCGTGATGGGCGGCGGCGAGCCCGGTGATGCCGCCGCCGACGACAGCGATCCGCCTGGTCACGAACGGCTCGCCGTGACCAGCCGGTGGATCGTGGCGGCGAGCGACGCCATGACCGCCGGGTCGTCGCCGACGCTGGCGGTGCGGTCGAACGCGAGTCCCTGCGCCGCGGCCCGGCCCTTGGCCTCGATGTCGAGGTCGTAGCGCACCTCGAGGTGATCGGCCACGAAGCCGCAGGCGCAGACCAGCACGGCATCGACCGCATCGTCCGCGCCCGATCGCTTCTGCTCGGCCAGCGCGTCGATGGTGTCGAGGATGTCCGGCCCCAGCCACGGCTCGGGGGTGCGCCCGGCGGACTGCCAGCCGAGCTGCCAGTCGGGTCCCTCGCGCAGCTCCAGACGGTCGGCCACGGCGGCCGCGGTCGAGCGCAACTCCTCCGGATAGGCATCGCCGTCGGCGACGACACGCTCGGGGAGCGAGTGGGCGGTGAACAGCACGCGCACGCGGTGACCTGCATCGGTGAGGGCGCGACGGCGGCGGTCGACCTCGGCGGTGAGGAAGCCGAGGTACGCCTCGTCCACCGCCCACGACTCGACCTCCACCACGGTGGGCTCGGCGGCGGCCTCGTCGACGCCCTCGCGCAGTGCGGCGAGGTAGCCACCGATCGAGCCGCGCGAGTAGTGCGGTGCGAGCACGAGGCCGGCCACGGTGTCCGGACCCTGGTCGGCGACACGGCGGGCGGTGTCGGCGACCTTCGGGGCGGCGTGCTTGAAGCCGAGGTCGACGCGGTACCCGCCCGGCGCCAACCGGTCGAGGGCTGCGGCGATGGCGTCGCGCTGTGCTGCGGTGGTGGCGGCGAGTGCGCCGACCCCACCGATCGCCTCGTACCGGGCGCGGAGGTCGGCCAGCGCTTCGGCGGTCGGCGGCCGACCGCGCCGGATGTCGGTGTAGTACGGCTCGATCGTGTCGATCGAGGTCGGGGAGCCGTAGGCCATCAGGACGACGGCGACCGGTGCGGTCACGGCGCGACGGTGGTCGATTGGTGCACGAGGTCGACGACGGCTGCCAGGACCTCGGGGTCGGAGTCGGGCTGCACCCCGTGGCCGAGGTTGAAGATGTGGCCCGGATGGCGTCGGCCGTCGGCGTCCTCGTTGTCCCGGAGGACCCGCCGGGTGCCGTCGAGCGCCGCCTCGGTGCCGGCCAGCACGAGGGCGGGGTCGAGGTTGCCCTGGACGACGGTGTCGTCGCCGAGCCGGCGGCGGGCGCTGCCGATCGTGGTGCGCCAGTCGAGGCCCATCACCGTCGGACCGGCGTCGTACATCGCCTCGAGCAGGTGATCGCACCCGATGCCGAAGTGGATGCCCGGGACGCCGGGATGGCGCCGGGCCAGCTCGGCGAACACGTGGCGGGAGTGGGGGAGCACGTAGCGCTCGTAGTCGCGACGGGAGAGCGAGCCGGCCCACGAGTCGAACAGCTGGAAGGCCGCCGCGCCGTGGCTCAGCTGGGCGTCGATGAACGTGACGGCGGACTCGGCGAGGCGCTCCATCAGCTCGTGCCACAGCACCTCGTCGGCGTGGATCAACGCCTTGGTGTGCCGGTAGTCGCGGCTCGGGCGGCCCTCGATCAGGTAGCTGGCGACGGTGAACGGTGCGCCGGCGAAGGCCAGCAGTGGCACCTCGGCGGGCAGTTCGCCGACGAGCAGGTCGACCGTGTCGATCACGTACGAGACGTCGTCGGGCTCGGGCGGGCGCAGGCGCGCCAGGTCGCCGCTGGTGCGCAGCGGACGTTCGGCGACCGGGCCGGTGCCGGGCGCGACGTCGACGCCGAAGCCCACGGCGTGGGGCGGCACGACGATGTCGCTGTACAGCACCGCCGCGTCGACGCCGTAGCGGCGGACCGGCTGCAGCGTGATCTCGGCGGCGAGCTCGGGCTGCTTGATGGCGTCGAGGATCGAACCCTCGCCGCGCACCGCCCGGTACTCGGGCAGCGAGCGGCCCGCCTGCCGCATGAACCAGACCGGCGTGTGGACGGCCGGGACGCCCTGCGCGGCGGCGAGGAACGGCGCGGGCGCGAGGGTGGAGGGGGGTGCGGCGGTGGAGGGTGCCTGCATCCCCACCGACGCTATCTGCCGCCCGGCACGGTGACCGGGATGAAGGGTGTGCCGATAGCATTGACGGACCCCTCTTATGACCAACCAGCACCCTGATCTCGGCGAGGAGCAGGCGTACATCGATCACGCCTACGAGTGTCTGGAGCGAAGTCGCGAAGCAGCGTGGCGACTCCGGGATCTCAACGAGGCGAACCTCGGTGGGACCTTCCAAGCGCGGTTCGAGCGCAACGCCTTCGACGAGGCGCTCGTCAAGCGGCTGACCGACCTCGAGCTCGGCGACGCCTCACTGGTCTTCGGGCGGATCGACCGCTACGCGGAGTCGCCCGACGCCCTGGAGAGCTTCCACATCGGTCGCCTCGCCGTCGCGGACGAGGATCGCGAGCCGGTCGTCATCGATTGGCGGGCGCCGGTCGCCGAGCCGTTCTACCGGGCCACGGGCCGCGACCCGATGGGCATCGCCCGCCGCCGCCACTTCGCGGTGGAAGGACGCCGACTCCTCGGCATCGAGGACGAGCTGTTCGGCGACGGTCATCTCGGCGTCGGCCACGACGAGGGCCTCGGCGGCGACGCCGCCGGCGGGTCCGAGCGACCGGGTCTGCGTGGCTACTCCACCCTCCTGGCGTCGCTCGAGCGCGGCCGCACGGGCACGCTCGGTGACATCGTCGCCACCATCCAGGGCGAGCAGGACGAGATCATCCGGTCGCCGCAGCACGGCGTGATGGTCGTGCAGGGCGGTCCCGGCACCGGCAAGACCGTGGTGGCGCTGCACCGCGCCGCCTATCTGCTGTACACCCACCGGTTCCCGCTGGAGGACCAGGGGGTGCTGGTCATCGGCCCGAACCGCGTGTTCCTCCGCTACATCGAGCGGGTGCTGCCGTCGCTCGGCGAGGCCGGGGTCGAACAGGTCGTGCTCGCCGATCTCGTCCCCGGCGTCGACGTGCAGCGGCCCGGCGAGGCCGGCGGCGACTCGCCCCGGGCGGCCCGGCTGAAGGGCGACCCGCGGATGTCCGACGTGATCGACACCGCGGTCAGCGACCGCCAGCGTCCGCTCCGCGACGACGTCGAGATCCCGTTCCGTGCGGGGTACGTGCGGATGCGGGTCGACGAGTCGACGCGCATCGTCAAGGCGGCACGCCGTCGCTACCGACGCCACAACGCGGCCCGGCGCTTCGTCGAGAACGAGGTGTGGACGGCGCTCGCCGCGTCGTACCGCGACGACGAGGTCGGCCCGCGCGAGGTGAAGGAGTCGCTGCGCGGCACTCCCGAGGCGCGCGAGTTGCTCGACCGGATCTGGCCGGTCCTCAGCCCGGCCCAGCTGCTGCACGACCTGTTCGGGTCGAAGGCGCTGCTCAAGTTGGCGACGCGCGGGATCCTCGACGAGGGCGACGCGCTGACGCTGTATCGCGAGCGCTCCGCCGAGGTCGCCGACGTGCGCTGGACCGCCGCCGACGTGGCCCTCCTCGACGACGCCTTCGACGTGCTCGGACCGAAGCTGCGGCGCAACGGCAAGATCGACGAGTCCGACGAGATCCGCACCTACGGGCACATCGTCATCGACGAGGTGCAGGACCTCACGCCGATGCAGCTGAAGATGGCCGCCCGACGGTCGCTCAACGGGTCGATGACCATCGTCGGCGACATCGCCCAGGCCACCGGCCCGTTCGCCCCCGACGACTGGGACGACGTGCTCGCCCACCTGCCCGACAAGAAGCCCGCACGGGTGATGGGCCTGTCGGTCGGCTACCGCATCCCGCAGCAGATCATGGAGCTCGCCAACCGGGTGATGTACGCCGCCACCCCGACGTTGCGGGCCCCCGAGTCGGTGCGGGTCGGCGACAGCGCCCCCGTCGTCGTCGAGGCCTCCGGCGGCATCGGTGCGCACGTCGCCCGGGCGGTCGCCGACCAGGTCGCGCGGCTCGACCAGGGCAGCGTCGGCGTGGTCGCCCCCGATGCGATGATCGACGAGCTGTCGGCGGCGCTGACCGAGGCCGGCATCGAGCACGGCTCGGCCACGCGCACCGGGCTCGACGCCGGCGTCACGCTGGTGCCCGTCAGCGTCGTCAAGGGTCTCGAGCTCGACGGCGTCGTCGTCGTCGAGCCGGCGCGCATCGTCAGCGACACCGAGCACGGGTTGCGTTCGCTGTACGTCGCGCTCACCCGCTCCACCCAACGGCTCACGATCGTCCATCGCGACCCCCTCCCCGACGTCCTCCGCCCCGTCGACGCCGCCTGAACCCGCCGTCCGACGAGATCGTCCCGATCGCGCCGTCCCACCGTGTCGTGGGCGCGAGGCCCTGCGAGGCGTCGCCGAGCCTCAGGTGCGGGCGTCGTAGGTGTCGATGTAGTCGCCCAGGTTGGAGGCGGCCTTGTCGGCATCGGCAGGGCGGGTGCGGGTGACCGCCACCTCGGCCATCTCGATCGTCGCGTCGAACCCGCGGATCATGCCGGGTGTGGCGGTCTCGACCTCGTCGCGGATCGCCGCCCACGTCGCGACGATCAGCGCCAGCGATTCGTCGTCGCCGTCGCCGTCGGCGATCTTCCAGCTCAGCGCCGAGAGCTCGTCGAGGATCAGCGCCAGCCCGGCGTCGGCGTCGGTCGGCACCGTCGTCGGCGGGGCCGTCGCGCCCGCCCCGGTGTCGGTGGTGGCCGCCTCGTCGTCCTCGATCACGGTGGCGCACCCGCTCGCCGTGAGCACGAGAACGATGGCGCAGCCGATGGCGCGAGTAGGGGACATCTCGGGATCGACGCTATCGACCCACCCGCCCGTGCTCGCAGCTGCCCGATTTGTGTCGGCCCTTTTCCGCCCCCGCCGGATGTTCGCCGACGTAGATCGCGGGGTTGCTCAGCGCTGGAGGCGGCGGAGCCAGCTCTCGGCGTAGCGC
>CAYGLH010000048.1:8721-15001 GCA_964350535.1 uncultured Ilumatobacteraceae bacterium | reverse complement strand
GCTCGGGCGATGGAACGGGCGGCTCCGGCGACGGTGGTGGTGCTGGCGGCGGCGGTGGTGCTGGCGGTGACGGTGGTGACGGTGGCGACGGTGGTGGTGACGGTGGCGACGGTGGCGGCGACGGTGGTGACGGTGGCGGCGGTTCGTCCGGCGGCGGTGGTTCGTCCGGCGGTGGTGGCGGCGCGGGCACAACTGCGCCGACGACGCCCGCGGCGCCCCCGGCCACCGGCGGCTGATCGGTTCGCCGACCTGGTCGGCAGCCAGGTCACACGTCACCTTGGCGGCCGCAGAACCCCTGGTCCGCCGGGCGTCGTCCACCCTTAGCCTGGATCGGATGTTGCAGGCGCAGGCGCTCACCGTGGAGGTCGGTGGTCGCGTCGTCGTGTCCGATGCCAGCTTCACCGTGATGCCGCGCGACAAGGTCGGGATCGTCGGCCGCAACGGTGCCGGCAAGACGAGCCTCTTCAAGGTGCTGGGCGGCAGCGCCGAGCCGTCCGCCGGGCAGGTCGTCCGGACCGGCGGCTTCGGGTACCTCCCGCAGGACCCGAAGATCGACGCCCACCTCGACGGTCGGACGTGCGTCAACCATGTGCTCTCCGGGCGCGGCATCGACGAGGAGATCGAGCGGATCGAGAAGCTGCGGGCGGCGATGGAAGAGCAGCCCGACGAGCGCAACGTCACCCGCTACACGCGGGCCGAGGAGCGGTTCCGCACGATGGGCGGCTATTCCGCCGAGAGCGAGGCGCGGGCGATGGCCGCCGGCCTCGGGCTTCCCGACGACCGGATCGACATGCCGATCGGTGTCCTGTCCGGAGGCGAGCGACGGCGGGTCGAGCTGGCCCGCATCCTGTTCGCCGGCTCCGACGTGCTGTGCCTCGACGAGCCGACGAACCACCTCGACGTCGACGCCAAGACGTGGCTCATGGCGTTCCTCCGCAACTACCGCGGCGCGCTGCTCGTCATCAGCCACGACCTCGACCTGCTCGACAGCGCGATCACCCGCGTGCTGCACCTCGATCGGCCGATGGAGGACTCGGTCGGCCACGTCATCGAGTACCGCGGCACCTACACCCAGTACCAGCGGGCGCGCGCCGACGACGAGCGGCGGCTCACCCGCAAGGCAGAGCTGCAGGACAAGGAGATCGCCCGGCTGCAACGGGTGGTCGACCGGTTCGGCGCGAAGGCGACCAAGGCGGCGATGGCGCAGAGCATCGAGAAGCGCATCGCCCGGCTCGACGCTGACCGCGTCGATGCCCCCGGCGCCTCGCGCACGCTGCGCGTCCGCTTCCCCGACCCGCCGAAGTGCGGGCGCACGGTGATCACCGCCGGCGGCCTGTGCAAGGGCTATGGCGGGCCACCCGTGTTCGAGGACATCGGGTTCGATCTCGGTCGCGGCGAGCGGCTCCTCGTGCTCGGCCTCAACGGCGCCGGCAAGACCAGCCTGCTCCGCATCCTCGCCGGCGAGACCGTCGCCGACCTCGGCCACTTCTCGTTCGGGCACGAGGTGGCGTCGGGCTACTACGCCCAGGAGCACGACAACCTGCGCACCGACGAGTCGCTGTTGACCAACATCCGCGATGCGGTCCCGACCGGCGTCGACCTGGGCGAGACGCGCCTGCGCGGCCTCCTCGGCATGTTCGGGCTGTCGGGCGACAAGGTCTTCCAGGACGCCGGCACCCTCTCGGGCGGCGAGAAGACCAAGCTCGCCCTCGCCATGCTGATGGTCGGCAAGAACAACCTGTTGCTCCTCGACGAGCCCACCAACAACCTCGATCCCGGCTCGCGCGAGGCGGTCGCCGACGCGCTCGTCGACTGGCCGGGGGCGATCATCCTCGTCAGCCACGACACCGACTTCGTGCGTGAGCTCGCGCCCACCAAGGTGTTGCTCATGCCCGACGGCGACCTCGACTACTTCAGCGAGAGCTGGCTCGACCTGGTCGAGATGGCCTGATCGTCGGCGTCGCAGACCGGCCCGGCGACCTGCGGTGGACTACGGTCGCAGGCCGATGACCGCCGTTCCCGCCACCTCGATGGCCGTCGCCGAGCAGCTCGGACCGCCGGTCCGCCACCGCATCAAGCCGGCCGACGGCGTGCGCGGGCTGGCGGCGTTGGCGATCGTCGTGCACCACGTCAGCTTCGCCACGGGCCGGACCTTCGACGGCGACCTCCTCGCCTCGATCAACGCCCGACTCGACGTCGGCGTCGCGGTGTTCTTCGTGCTGAGCGGCTACTTGCTGTTCGAGCCGTACGCGCGACGGATCGTCGACGGCGAGGAGTTGCCCGATCGCCGCCGGTTCTGGCGGCGACGGATCGTGCGGGTGTTCCCCGGCTACTGGGTCGCCCTGCTGGTCCAGCTCGTGCTCGGGCTGATCGCGGTGAAGGGGTTCGTCGGCTTCGTGCTCAACCTGACGTTGACCCAGATCTACGACCAGCAGTACGTGCTCACCGGCATCATCCAGTCCTGGACCGTGGCCACCGAGATCGGCTTCTACCTCCTGCTCCCGTTCGTCGCCACCTACGCGACGCACCTGGCGCAGGGGCGGAGCACATCGCAGCGGATGCTCCTGCTGTGGGGGCTCTGCGCGATCGGTGTGGTGTTCAGCATGGTCTCGCGGTTGGCGGTCGACGGGCTCGAGCTGCCGGGCGCATCGATCTACCGGTTCACCGTGCTCGCCAACGCGGACTACTTCGCCGGTGGCATGGCGTTGGCGGTGCTGATGGTCGGGGCGCAGCGTTCGACGCGGTTCGCCGCGTTGCACTCCCGGATGTTCACCCGCCCGGGCTGGTGGTACGCCGGTGGGGCGTTCACGCTGT
The DNA here is from genome assembly GCA_964350535.1 of uncultured Ilumatobacteraceae bacterium. Lineage (GTDB taxonomy): Bacteria > Actinomycetota > Acidimicrobiia > Acidimicrobiales > Ilumatobacteraceae > CAYGLH01. Next base: position 12,187 of record CAYGLH010000048.1, on the reverse strand, counting down.
GGGTCGCGTCGACGCAACTGGACGCGCCGCTCGGGCTGGCCATGGGCAGCACCGACATCGAGTTCGCCCGACACGGCGCCTACTTCGTGATCGCCGTGCTCGTCGTCGCACCGGCGTGCTGCTCGACGGACCCGACCACCTGGTCGGCGCGCTTCCTCGGCTCCCGCCCGCTGGTCTTCCTCGGGATGGTGTCCTACGGGCTGTACCTGTGGCACCAGATCTTCCTGCACCACGCGCCGCCGGAGGACGGCTGGATCTTCCAGTGGACCGGTTGGCCGGCGTTCGACGCTCCGTTCCTCCAGGTCCTCCTCATCGTCGCCGCGGGAGGCATCGCGCTCGGCACGATCAGCTGGTACGCGATCGAGCGGCCCATGCTCCGGCGGTTCGGGTGACGGATCGCCCGCGAGCATGACCTGCGTCCTCGTCTGCCCCGCCTGGAACGAGGAGCCGTCGGTCGGCGCGGTCGTCGAGTCGGCGCGCTCCGCCGGCTACCGCATCGTCGTCGTCGACGACGGGTCGCACGATGCGACGAGCCGAGTCGCCGGCCGGGCGGGCGCCGATGTCGTTCGGCACCCGGTGAACCTCGGCGTCGGCGCCGCGCTCCAGACCGGCTTTCGAGTAGCGCTGCGCCTCGGCGCCGACACGGTCGCGCAGGTGGATGCCGACGGCCAGCACGACGTGGCGCAGGTCGACAAGCTCGTCGACGCGCTGGGCGACGACGTGCAGTTGGCGATCGGATCGCGCTTCATCGAGGGGTCGCCGGCCCGCGGTGCACGGGGGCTGGCGATGCGCAGCCTGGCGCGCCGCGCTTCGAAGATCACCGGCACCCGGATCACCGACGCCTCGAGCGGCTTCCGGGCGATCGGCAGCCCGCTGCTCGACGCCTTCGCCGACCGCTTCCCGAGCAACTACCTCGGCGACACCTACGGGGCTGTCCTCCTCGCCTCGCGCCTCGGCTTCGGGGTCGCCGAGGTGCCGGTCGAGATGTCCGCGCGGGCCCACGGCACCTCCAGCGCCGGCGCGGTCACTGCCTCGCTGCTCGTGGTGCGGGCGATCGCCTCCTCGTTGACCGAAGAGACCCGCCGGAGGAGCTGATCGCCATGGCCGACAACGTCACCCAGGGCCTGCTGCTCGGCCTGGCGGCGGTCGTCTTCCTCAGCGCCACCACGCTGGCCTTCCTCCGCTCGCTGCTGTCGTTCCGCTACTGGATCGGCTGGTTGGTGCTCGGTGCCGTGCTCGTGGTGATGAGCGTCGTCGTTGCGGTCGTGCCGCGCGAGTGGGAGGTGCTCGGGCTGCGCTTCGTCGACGTCGCGTTCGCCGCCTTCCTGTTCGTGATGCTCATCGTGGCGGTGCAGCTGTCGATCTCGATCTCCGGCCACCGCCGCATGCTGACGTCGGTCGCCCAGGAATGCGCCGAGCTCCGCTATCGCGTGGAGATGCTCGAGGGCGGGCGGTCCGAGGCTGCCGCCCCGACCGCCGCATCGTCGCCGGCGGCAGATCCGCCGGGCGCGTCGAAGCCGGTCGACTGACCACCGACGGCGTCGCTGCCGTCGTCCCGATCGTCCCAGGTGGCGCGCACCCACGTCGCGATCACCACGATGCCGATCGCTGCGGCGACGGCCAGCGACGGCTCGCCGACGGCGCGGTAGCGGGTGTTGCCGAACGTGAGGGTCACGGCCGCCAGCGCGCCGATGAGCGGCGTCGCCAGCAGGACGAGCTCCGCCCGGCGGCGTCGCCAGAGGGCGACCGACCCGGCGACGACGAGCGGCAGGAGCAGGTAGTAGGCGCCCCAGCTCGCCAACGCCACCGCCCGCTGGCGCCCGTCGACCAGCTCGTCGAGGTGGATCTGCTGGATCGGTCGGTAGATCCCGAGCACGCGACCCAGTCGCGCAGGAACGGAACGCACCACGTAGCCGGGGTTCTCCCGGGCGAACTCGATGGCGTGGTCGCGCAGGAGCCCGTCGAAGGTGGCGTCGTCGAGCTCGGCGTAGAGCGTGTTGCCGTCGACGGGGAACGGCGGGTAGCCCTCGACCTCGAGGACCGCCTTCTGTCCGGCGGCGAGGGGCGTGGCCTCGGGGTGCGCGGCGCGGAACTCGGCGAGCACCTCCTCGCGGGCCCGGGCCTGGCACGGGAACGACCAGTAGCCGACGGTGTTCTCCAAGAGGTCGTTGCAGTAGGTGGACGTGAGCGTGGTTCCGAACCCGTTCGAGATCGGCACGAACCGGTCGAACCGCATCGTGTTGTGCACCGCCCACGGCGCGACCACGAGCATCGCCAGCACGGTGGCGCCGACGACCGCCCGCACGATGCGCCATGACCATCCGGCGATGAGGACAACGATCGCCGCCACCGCCACCGCGACCCCCAGCTCGGCACGCGTCAACGGGGCGAACCCGGCCGCGAGGCCGGCGAGGACGATCGACCAGCCGTCCGGCCGCCGGAGCAACCTGACGAAGGCGAGCACGACCAGGGTGCCGGCGAGCATCGCCAACGGCTCCTGGATGACCATCCCCTCCCAGCTGAAGAACGAGGGGTGGAGCGCCGCGATGCCGGCGGCGACGACGCCCGCCGCCGGCGCCCAGACCTGGCGGCCGATCAGACCGCACGTGCACACGGTGGCGAGCCCGATGGGGATCGTCACGATCTGGTGGGCGAGCACCGAGTCGAACCCGAGCCACGACCAGATCGCCAGCCAGAACGGGTAGCCCGGCGGATGCATCGCCAGCTCGGACTTGATGCCGAACCCGTCGTAGTAGAGCGGGCTGACCCACCCCACCCCGTCGGCGACGAGCTGGCTCTCGCGGTGGTACACGTAGGAGTCGCCGATCAGGAAGGTGCCCTGCTGGCGCAGCCAGTAGAGGTACACGACGCGCACTGCGAGGGCGACCACGACGATCGCCGCGATCCACACCCAGAAACGGATGCCGCCGACCTCGTCGTCCTCGGTGCGGTGGCGCATCAGCGGGAGCCTATGGAACGCGCACGGGCCGGACACAGATGGTCGGGAAGGGCGCCTCGCCGTCGGTCGGGTGCGAGTCGCTGCTCTGCGTTCGGGCGCCGAGCCCGCGGCCACTACGGTCGCCGCCATGCGCATTGGATCATTCGGGGGATCGATCAACGACGGCACGCTCGACGACGTCATCGCCGAGGCCAAGCAGGCCGAGGCCGACGGCTTCGACTCGTACTGGGTCCCCAACATCTTCGGTCACGACGCCCTCACCGCGCTCGCCCTCGTCGGTCGCGACGTGCCGCGGATCGAGCTCGGCACCTCCGTCGTGCCGACGTTCCCGCGGCACCCGATGGCGATCGGCCAGCAGTGCCTCAGCGTCAGCGCGGCGTGCGGCGGCCGGCTCACCCTCGGCATCGGGCTCAGCCACAAGATCGTGATCGAGAACATGATGGGGCTCAGCTACGACAAGCCCGTGCGGCACATCCGCGACTACCTCGGCGTGCTCGGCCCGATCTC
>CAYGLH010000048.1:0-8621 GCA_964350535.1 uncultured Ilumatobacteraceae bacterium | reverse complement strand
CTCCCGGTGTGCGTCACCGACGACATCGACGGGGCCAAGGCCCGGGCGGCGAAGGTGTTCGAGATCTACGGCACGCTGCCGAGCTACCGGGCGATGCTCGATCGCGAGGGTGCCGGGGGAGCGGAGGACGTGGCGATCCTCGGCACTGCCGACGAGGTCGTCGACCGGATCGGCTCGCTCGGCGACGCCGGGGTCACCGACTTCGCCGCCGTCGAGTTCGGCGGATCGCCGGAGGAGGTCGAAGCGACCCGGGCGGCCGTCAAGCAGCTGATCGGATGACGATGGCGCTCGTCGACACCACGGTCGACGATCGCGGTGTGGCGACCATCACGGTCGACCACCCGCCGATCAACCTGATGACCGTCGACGTGATGATCGAGCTGCTACGGGCGGCGACCGCCGTCGCCGACGACTCGGCGGCGCGGGTCGTCGTGCTGCGGTCGGCAGTGCCCGAGTGGTTCATCGCCCACTTCGACGTCGAGGCGATCCTGGGCTTCCCCACCGTGGCTCTCGGAGACAACGTTGCGGCCAGTACGGGCGCCGGCGACGAGCTCAACCCGTTCGACGCCATGTGCGAGACGTTCCGCACGATGGACAAGCCGACCATCGCCGTCATCGAGGGACGCGTCGGCGGGGGCGGATCCGAACTGGCGCAGGCATTGGACATGCGCTTCGCCACCTCGTCCGCGATCTTCAACCAGCCCGAGGTGGCGCTGGGGATCATCCCGGGCGGCGGTGGCACGGTGCGCCTGCCGCGGCTGATGGGCCGCTCCCGGGCGCTCGAGGTGATCCTCGGCTGCGACGACGTCGACGCCGCCACGGCCGAACGCTACGGGTGGATCAACCGCGTGGTCGACGACATCGGCGCGTTCGTCGATCGTCTCGCCGGCCGGATCGCCGGGTTCCCGCCGGCCGCCGTCGTCGCCGCCAAGCGTCGAGTGCTCGCCGCCGACGCCGGTGTGCCCGACGCGCTGCGTGCCGAGAGCGCCGCGTTCAACGAGCTCCTCGGCGACGACGAGACCCGCCGGGCGATGGAGGCCTTCCTCGCCCGCGGCGGCCAGACCGTCGCCGGCGAACGCCGCCTCGGCGACCTCGCCGGCGAGCTCCACCCCCCGACCTGACCCCCGAACCGCCCCCAAGCCCGCACCGTTTGCGGGTCCGATGATGCCCCGCCCGCCCAGCATCCGCCCCCCAAACCGGGTCACAGGGTTTGCGGGTCGGATGGTGGGGTGCTGGGGCGGGATCTGACCCACAAACCGGGTCACGGGGTTTGGGGGTCGGATGGTGGGGTGCTGGGCCGGGGTTCGACCCGCAAACAGAGGGGTCGAGCGGGGTGGGCGTCCCGGAGGTGGGGGCTGGTCTGCTAGAGCATGGGAGATGGCCGCTACGGACCTCTTCGCCGTCGCCCGCCGGATGGGTTTCGCCGACCCGCGGCAGGTCGCTGCGGGGACGGCCGCGCTCACCCGCTGGGGGCCGACGTTGGCGTCGATCTACGGCGCTGCGGCGCTGCGCCGCCCGCGCGCTGCGGCCGTGATCGACCACCGGGGCACCGTCAGCTTCTCGCAGCTCGACCGGTCCTCAACCGAGCTCGCCAAGGGTCTTCGTGCGCTCGGGCTGCAGGGCGGTGATCACATCGGGATCCTGTGCTTCAACCACCGAGACTTCGTCGCGACCACCGTGGCCGCCGCCAAGGGCGGCTGGCCGTGCGTCTACCTGAACACGGGCTTCGGTGGCCCGCAGCTGGCCGAGGTGTGCGCACGCGAGCAGGTCGCGGCGGTGGTGGTCGACCGTGAGCTGTTGCACGTCGTCGCCACATCCGGCTTCGACGGGCCCGTCATCGTCGCCGACAGCGACGGCGGCGACCTCCACGAAGGGCTCGAGACGCTCGCCACCGTCCGTGCCCGACAGGGGCGCGGCGTGCTGCTCCCCGCCAAGCCGACGCAGCCGATCCTGCTCACCTCCGGTACCACCGGCACACCCAAGGGCGCCCGACGGTCGAACCGCTTGAGCGGGATGTCGTCGGCGACCGGCCTCGTCGAGCGGATCCCGTATCGCGCCGACGAGACGTTCGTCATCCCCACGCCGATCTTCCACGCCTGGGGGGCGGCGCAGCTCGTGCTGGCCGCCGTGACCGGCTCGACAGCGGTGCTCGTCCGGCGCTTCGATCCGCAGCGCACGATGGACGCCGTCGTGGAGCACCGGGCCGAGGTGCTCGCCGTCGTGCCGGTGATGCTGCAGCGGATCCTCGCCGACCCGGCCCTGCGCGACCACGACACGTCGTCGCTGCGGATCACCGCGTGCAGCGGCTCGGCGCTGCCGGCACAGGTCGGCCTCGACTGGATGGACGCCTTCGGCGACAACCTCTACAACGTCTACGGCTCGACGGAGGTCGGCCAGGCGACGATCGCCACACCGGAGGACCTCCGGGCCGCGCCCGGCACCGCGGGCCGCCCCGCCCGCGGCTCGACCGTGCGGATCGTCGACGATCGCGGCGCCCCCGTCGAGCCCGGAGCGATCGGCCGCATCGTCGTCGGCAACGACGCGCAGTTCGACCACTACACGGGCGGCGGGACCAAGGAACGGGTCGACGGTCTCATGTCGTCGGGCGACGTCGGGTTCGTCGACGGCGATGGGCGTCTGTTCGTCACCGGACGAGCCGACGACATGATCATCAGCGGGGGCGAGAACGTCTTTCCCGGCGAGGTCGAGGAGCTCCTCCTCACCCACGACGGGATCACCGACGCGGCGGTGATCGGCGTGGCCGACGACGACTTCGGTCAGCGGTTGGCGGCGTACGTCGTCGTGATCGAGGGTGGCGACGTCGACGAGGACGCGGTTCGTGAGTTCGTCGCCGCGCAGCTCGCCCGGCACAAGGTGCCCCGCGACGTGGTGTTCGTCGAGGAGATCCCGCGCACCACCACGGGCAAGATCCGTCGGCGCGATCTCGGGTAGGGCGGCGCGGTCAGCGCGAGGGTGCGATCCGTCGGCCGGGATCGCTCGCGCCCACGCCCGACCGCGTGCCGTCAGTCGAGACCGTCGGCGAAGCGGCGCAGGTTGCCCTGCCAGATGCGGCGCAGGATCGGACGCGCCATCACGGCGCCGACCGGCCCACCGAAGTACCACGGGAACCGCAGCGACTCGGACCACCGGAGCTCGGTGCGGTCGTCGCCGAGGCGGTGCAGCGTGAACTCGCCCGAGCCGCTCACGGCGCCGCTGTGCTCGACCGCCATGCGCACACCCGGTTCCCAGGCGGTGACCTCCATCACGTCGGTGGTCGACAGCGGCCCGACCTTGGTGTCGCACTCGAAGCGCGTCCCGACGCCGCTGCGCTGATCGCCGACGAAGCGGATCTCCGCCGCGTCGCGCATCCAGTCGACGTGCGATGCGATGTCCTCCAGCGCGGCCCAGGTGGCGGTGTCTGACCGGTCGATCTCGACGCTGGTGTTGACGTCGCCCCGCTCCGCGTACAGGTCGGCGAAGGCGGCGGCGACGTCGGGATGATCGAACTCGAACCCGGAGTCGACGAGCGCGGCGGGCTCGACGCGGATCGAGTAGAGCAACAACTCGTCGCCCATCTCGCCGAGCGCGGTGCGGATGGCGAAGCCGGGGGTCGGGACGACGGCCGGCCGGTGGAGTGCGGACGCCAGCGCCCTGGCGAACTCGCCCTGTGGCACGGCGCCGGGCGCTGCGAGGTTGACCGGGCCGGAGAGGTCGCTGTCGATGATGTGGCGGAGGGCGCGCACCTGGTCGTGGAGCGTGATCCAGCTGAGGTACTGGTCGCCGCCGCCGATCGGGCCGCCCGCCCCGACCTTGGTGATCAGCGCCATGCGCGGCAGGGCGCCGTCGTCGGGGTCGAGCACCACCGCGGTGCGGGCGAACGCGAGCCGGACGCCGGCGTCGGCGATCGGGCGCGCCGCGTCCTCCCAGGCGCGGACGACTTCGCCCAGGAAGCCGCCGCCGGGCGACGACGTCTCGTCCAGCCGCTCGTCGCCGCGGTCGCCGTAGAAGTGGATGGCGGAGCCACACACGAACACGCCCGGTGGGCGGTCCATCGCGGCGACCGCATCGGCGAGCAACCTCGTCGACTCGACGCGCGACCGCATGATCCGTTCCTTCTTGGCGGCCGTCCACCGTCCCTGGATCGATTCGCCGGCGAGGTGCACGATCGCGTCGGCACCCTCGAGCGCGGCGACGTCGATCGTGCCCGCGTCGAGATCCCACACCACCGTGTCGGGCGCGGGCGTGCGCGAGATGCCGACCACGTCGTGACCGTCATCGCGCAGCGATCGGGCGAGCGCGCCCCCGACGAGCCCGCTGACCCCGCTGATCACGACGCGCACGATCGGCTCCTCAGTTGCTCAGGCCGACCGGCATCGCCGCCTCGGCACGGACCTTGGCGAAGAAGTCGTTGCCCTTGTCGTCGACCACGATGAACGCGGGGAAGTCCTCGACCTCGATCTTCCATACGGCTTCCATACCCAGTTCCGGGTACTCCAACACCTCGACCTTGCGGATGTTGTCGAGGGCCAGGCGGGCCGCGGGCCCACCGATCGAGCCGAGGTAGAAGCCGCCGTGGTCGTTGCACGAGTCGGTGACCTGCTGGCTGCGGTTGCCCTTGGCGAGCATGACCATGGAGCCGCCGGCCGCCTGGAACTGCGCGACGTAGCTGTCCATGCGGCCCGCCGTGGTGGGCCCGAAGGACCCGGACGCGTAGCCCTCGGGCGTCTTCGCCGGCCCGGCGTAGTACACCGCGTGATCGCGCAGGTAGTCGGGCATCGGCTCGCCGGCGTCGAGGCGTTCCTTGATCTTGGCGTGGGCGATGTCGCGGGCGACCACGACGGGACCGGTGAGCATGACCCGGGTCGTGACCGGGTACTTCGACAGCTCGGCGCGGATGTCGGACATCGGTCGGTTGAGGTCGATGTGCACCGCCGGCGCGTCCTCGAGATCCTCGACGGTGACGTCGGGCAGGAACCGCGCCGGATCGCGTTCCAGCTGCTCGAGGAAGACGCCGTCGCGGGTGATCTTCGCCTTGGCCTGGCGGTCGGCCGAGCAGCTGACGGCGATGGCGACCGGGCAGCTCGCGCCGTGGCGGGGCAGGCGCACCACGCGCACGTCGTGGCAGAAGTACTTGCCGCCGAACTGCGCGCCGATGCCCGTGGTCTGGGCGAGGGTGAGGAGCTTGGCCTCGAGCTCGAGGTCTCGGAACGCGTGACCCGTCTCGTCGCCGCTGGTGGGCATGTTGTCGAGGTAGTGGGTGGAGGCCAGCTTGGCGGTCTCGACGGTGAACTCGGCCGAGGTGCCGCCGATCACCACGGCGAGGTGGTACGGGGGACACGCCGAGGTGCCGAGGCTCTGCATCTTGTCGAACACCCAGGGGAGCAGCGTCTGCTCGTTGAGCAGCGCCTTCGTCTCCTGGTACAGGAAGCTCTTGTTCGCCGATCCGCCGCCCTTGGCCATGAACAGGAACTTGTACTGGTCGCCGTCGACCGCCGAGATCTTGATCTCCGCCGGCAGGTTCGTGCCGGTGTTCCTCTCGGTGGACATGTCGAGCGGCGCCATCTGGCTGTAGCGCAGGTTCGACGTCTGGTAGGTGTCGTACACGCCGCGGGCGATCGACTCCTCGTCGCCGCCGCCGGTGTACACGCGGTGCCCGCGCTTGCCCTTGATGATCGCCGTCCCCGTGTCCTGGCACATCGGCAGCACGCCGCCGGCGGCGATCGTGGCGTTCTTCAGGAGGTCGAGCGCGACGAAACGGTCGTTCTCGGAGGCCTCGGGATCGTCGAGGATCGTGCGCAGCTGGGCGAGGTGGTCGGTACGCAGGAAGTGGGCGATGTCGCGCATCGCCTCGGCGGTGAGCGTGCGCAACGCCTCCGGCTCGACCTTCAGGAACTCGCCCTCGGGCGTGTCGAACGTGGAGACGCCCTCGGTCGTGACCAATCGGTACTCCGTGGTGTCCTGCCCGAGCGGGAGGAGTTCGGAGTACGCGAAGGGAGCTGGTTCGGCCATGTCTGCGAGCCTATGGCCGAACCGTCCGGCGCCGGGAAACGCCGCCCCGGTTCGACAGCGAGGTTCGAGACCCGAGCCTGACATCCGCGCCCGACACACGAGTTTGGCACCGGCGGCCGGTGCGACGGGTCAGCTCGCCCGGGCGGTGGTGACGATCGATCCGGCGAGAACGTTGCCCTTGGCGTCGACGATGGCCGTGATCCCCGGGATGTCGTCGAGCTCGTCGACGAGGCGGGCGGTCCCTCGCCAGCCGGGGGCGGTGTCGACGACGAGCGTCGTGCCGTCGAGTTGCACGTGGCGCAGCTGCCGGGCCTTGGCGAGTTGATCTTCACGGGTGATCGCCCAGAGCACGCGCCCGATCAGGGTGAGGCGGGCCGGCTCGATCATCCCGGGCCGGCGCAACTCGGTCCAGAACGACCGTCCCCACCGCAGGATCGTCCGGCGGTGCGTCCAGACGAAGGCGATGATCGCCGTCCGGGTGAACGGGTTGGCGATCTTGCTGAACGTGCGGAGCATGCCTCCAGGATGCCCGGTCGTGAGCCCGCTGAAACGAAACCGTGCCTTCCGCCAGCGCCAACGGAGGGCTACGTTGTGCTCACCAGAGAAGGGAGGTGGTCCACATCCATGAATGACAGTTGTACCGGGACCCTGGAGGTGGTTGGCCGCTAGGCCAGCAGGCCGGACGGCCTGGCGAATCCTCGCCAACCCCCGCCGAACCCACTGCCGGACCTCGTCCCGCCGGCCGCCAGTCGTGTGAGTTCGGTGATTCTGGCAATACCGATGTGACGGGAGGGTGCCACCGGCGCCCCCCCGTTGCGCGTCCGGCGGGCGCTACTCGCCGGTGATCCCCGCCATCCGCCGGGTGATCGCCCGCGGTGTGACGCTGCTGGCGAACACGGCACCCTTGTACAGCATCCCCGGCACCGAGATCGTCTTGTTCCGGGCGACGTCGGCGAGGCCCGCCGCGGCGACCGATTCCGCCGATGTCCAGACGAAGCCGGGCAGGCGGTCGAGCAGGTTGCCGGTGTCGCTGCGGTCCTGGAACTCGGTAGGAGTGAGCCCCGGGCACAGCGCGGTGACGTGCACGCCGTGGCTGCGCAGCTCCTCGTGCAGCGCCTCGGTGAGACTGGTGACGTATGCCTTCGTGGCGGCGTACACGGCGAGTCCCGGGCTCGCCTGGAAGCTGGCGACGCTGGACACGTTGAGCAGGAAGCCGCGTCCACGTCCGGCCATCGTGGCCGCGGCGGCGTGGCTCACCGCGGTGAGTGCACGGACGTTGACGTCGACCTCGTCGAGCAGGCGCGAGCGCTCGAGCTCGCGGAACTGGCCGCTCGATCCGAACCCGGCGTTGTTGACGACGAGGTCGACCGGCTCGTCGTCGGATCCCACCCTGGCGACGACCGCCTTCTGGCCCTTGCGCCTGGACAGATCGGCTTCCAGCACCTCGAACCCGTCGTAGCGGTCGGCGATCTCCTGGAGTCGCTCGACGCGACGGGCGACGAGCACGGTCGGCACACCGGCTTCGCCGAGCAGCCGGGCCATCTCGGCGCCGATCCCCGACGACGCTCCGGTCACCAGCGCGGACGTGAACGGATAGGTACCCATGAGGAGACCGTACCCGTCGGGCGGCCGGCGGTCGCCCGCGCCGGCGTCAGCGGTTCTTGACGAGGTACCGCATGTCGGACGGCACCGTCACGAGGTCGGGATCGATCATGTCCGCGCCGGCGAACACCGAGGCGAGGAAGGCGACGGCGAACGTGTTCGTGAGGTCCTGCACCCGTTCGACCGGCATGTCGCCGGGCGAGCATCCGGCGACGGCCATCGCGTCGATCACGTCCACGATGGGCTGCGGTGCCGGCTGCTCGAGGGTGGGGATGGCCTGCTGGTACGCACACAGGTCGGTGAAGCTCTGATGCGCGGCGTCGACGAGGTCGACCCGGTAGTGGGGCGCGCTGCTGCTCAGCTCCCACGGGCGGGTGACGTTGGGATCGATCGGGGTCGTGGTGTCGTTCGTGCCGGCGATGACGAGCGCCGGCGTGGCGATCGATGCGAGTTGCTCGTCGGGGATCCCGCTGGACGCGGGAGCGAGCGGGATGATCGCGTCGACCCGGTCGTCGGCGACGAAGGTGCCGGCGTCGGTCGTGACGCCGGTGAGCATCGCGTAGGTGGTGTACCCGCCGGCCGAGTGCCCGGTGACGGCGACCCGCTCGGGGTCGACCGCGACGGCGTAGGGCCCCGTGGCGGGATCGTCCGGGTCGGTCAGCGCGTCGATGACGCGGGAGACGTCGGTCGGCCGGTCGTACCCGTTCCGCTGGAAATCGACACTGGTTCCGAGGATGCGTTCGACGGCGGTGTTGCCGGTGTGGTCGGGTGCGGCGACGACGTAGCCGTTGCTGGCGAGCGCCTCGGTGTAGTTGGCGTCGATGAACCGCACGCCGCCGCTCCCGTGTGAGTAGACGACGAGCGGGAACGGACCCTCGGTGGACACCCGATCGGCGGGCGCGTCGAACGCGTCGGGCGACTCGTAGTAGACCTCGGGCAGGAAGGTGTAGCGGTACGGGGCGAGATCGGTGGCGTCGTCGATCGGGAACCAGATCTCGGTGGTCAGCGGC
>CAYGLH010000047.1:0-15034 GCA_964350535.1 uncultured Ilumatobacteraceae bacterium | reverse complement strand
GGCCGTCCTGGGTGACGGGCATTTCCTGGGCGGCGACCACACGCTCGCCGCGATCGGTGCCCTCGCCGATCCGACCCTTTCGACGCTCGAGCGGCTGCACGGGTGGTGGGACGACCAGCGCTTCGAGATCCTGCACGCCCCGCGCCGCCACGCGCTCGACGGGCCACCGGGCTCGACGGTCTCGGTGGTGGCGCTGCGGGACGAGGCCACCGTGAGCATCGCCGGGGTGCGCTGGCCGCTCGATCACCACCGGTTGATCCCGCTCGACGGCCTCGGCGTCAGCAACGAAGTCGCCGACTCGGCGGTCGTCGACGCGCACGACGGCGTCGTCGTCGTCTTCGACACCGCACCGGACCTGCACGGTCGCCAGCGTGCGGTGACACCGGACAGCGCACCCGGAGCACCCCCTTCCTCGACCCCCCACCCCCCGGAGGCCCAGACACCATGAGACATCGTTCGATCGCCGCCGTCGCCTCGATCGCGCTGCTCGTCGTCGCGTGCGGCGACGACAGCGGCGACGACGCCGACACCACCGCCGCCGACACGGTACCGAGCGAGGGAGACGGCGACAGCGAGGCGTCGCTGACGCTCGTGACCTACGACAGCTTCCCCGAGAGCGACACGTCGCTCAACGACGCCCTCACCACCTTCACCGACGAGACCGGCATCGACGTCGAGCTGTTGATCGCCGGTGACACCGGCACGATGCTCGCCAAGGCGGCGCTCACCGCAGGCAACCCGGAGGGCGACGTGATGTGGGGCATCGACAACACCTACCTCTCCCGGGCGATCGACGACGAGATCTTCGAGCCGCACACCGTGGAGGGCGTCGAGATCGACCCTGCGCTCACGGGGCTGGTGCCCGGGGGCGAGGCGACGCCGGTCGACTACGGCGACGTGTGCGTGAACTACGACATCGGCTACTTCGCCGACGCCGGGCTCGACGTGCCGTCCTCGCTCGACGACCTCCTCGATCCGGCCTACGCCGATCTGCTGGTCGTGGAGAACCCCGCCACGTCGTCGCCCGGGCTGGCGTTCCTGCTGGCGACGGTCGACGAGTACGGCGAGGACGGCTGGCAGGACTACTGGCAGGCGCTGGCGGACAACGGTGTCGCCGTCACCGACGGCTGGACCGAGGCGTACTACGAGCAGTTCACGTGGGCCGGAGGCGGCGACCGTCCGCTGGTCGTCAGCTACGGATCGAGCCCACCGGCCGAGGTGATCTTCGCCGACCCGCCGCGCGACGACTCCCCGACCGGCGTCGTCGAGTCGACGTGCTTCCGGCAGGTCGAGTTCGCCGGCATCCTCCGCGGCACGGCGCATCCCGACGAGGCGCGACAACTGCTCGATCACCTGATGAGCCCGGGCTTCCAGGCCGAACTGCCCCTGAACCTCTTCGTCTACCCCGCCAACGAGACGGTCGAACTGCCCGCCGAGTTCATCGACTTCGCGGTCGTGCCCGACGACTCGCGCTCGGTCGATCCGGCCGACATCGCGGAACACCGCGAGACGTGGATCGACGAGTGGACCGCGATCGTCCTCTCCTGACGGCGCACGCCACGGTGTCGCTGCGATGAACCGCCCACCCCGGAGCCTGGTCGTCGCGCTGGCGGCCGGCCCGGTGGTGGCACTCGTCGTGTTCTACGCATGGCCGTTCACGACCCTGCTCGTCGAGGCGCTCGACACCGAGGCGTTCCGCACGACGTTCCGCCGCCCGGAGACGCGCGACGTGTTGTGGTTCACCTTCTGGCAGGCGGTCGTGTCGACCGTGGTGACGCTCGCCGCCGGGCTCGCTCCGGCGTACCTCGTCGCGCGGTACGAGTTCAGCGGGCGGCGCACGCTGCTGGCGGTGCTCACCGCCTTGTTCGTGCTCCCGACGGTCGTGATGGGCGCGGCCTTCCTGGCGCTCCTGCCCGACGCTCTCGACCGGACGGTCTGGGCGGTCATCGGCGCCCATGTCGTGTTCAACCTGGCCGTGGTCATCAGGACGGTCTCGGCGATGTGGGAGCACCTGCCGGAGGACATGGAGTGGGCGGCGGCGACGCTCGGTGCCGGTCCGTGGCGCATCGCCCGCGAGGTGTCGCTGCCGCTGCTCCGCCCGGCGATCACCGGCGCGGCCACGATCGTCTTCCTGTTCACGTTCACCTCGTTCGGGGTGATCCGGGTCCTCGCCGCACCGGGCACGCGCACACTCGAGGTCGAGGTGTGGCGCCGAGCGACGCAGCTGGGCGATCTGGGCGGGGCGGCCGTGCTGAGCCTGCTCCAGCTCGCCGTGCTGGCGGTCGTGGCCGGCTGGTCGGCCTGGTCCCAACGGCGTCACGCCCGGGCGATCGCCCTGCGCCGGCCGCAACGCCGGCGCCGGGCCCGGCGGGGGCGGGAACGACTCGCCGTCAGGGCCGTCGCGGGGGCGACCGCGACCGTCTGCCTGCTGCCCCTGGCAGCGCTGGTCGTGCGCAGCTTCTCGACGCCGACCGGGTGGTCGACCTCGGCGTGGCGCAATCTCGGCCGTCCCGAGATCCGGCCGGGCATCCGCATCGGCGTCGACCCGTGGGACGCCGTGCGCAACTCGCTCGTCACGTGCGTCTGGGCGACGGTCTTCGCCGTGGTGATCGGCGCGCTGGCGAGCCTGGCGATCGCCATCGCCCGCCGTGCCGGCCGGCTGCTCGACGTCGGGCTGATGCTGCCGGTCGGGACGTCCGCGGTCACGATCGGGTTCGGGATGCTGATCACCTTCGACACGCCGCCGGTCGACTGGCGAGCCTCGTGGTGGCTGGTCCCCGCTGGGCAAGCGCTCGTCGCGCTGCCCTTCGTGGTCCGCTCGACCACCGGGGTGCTGCGCTCGGTGGATCCGACGCTGTCGGCGGCGGCGGCAACGCTCGGTGCCTCGCCAGCCCGGGCCTGGTGGGAGGTCGTGCTCCCCCACCTCTGGCGACCGTTGGGCGTCGCCGCCGCGCTCGCCGCGGCGATCTCGCTGGGCGAGTTCGGGGCGACGAGCTTCCTCTCGCGGTCCGGCGGGGAGACCATCCCGATCGCCATCGACGACCTCCTCGGACGAACCGGCTCGCTGCTCCAGGCGCAGGGCTACGTGCTGGCGACGCTGCTGGCGGCGACGACGATCGCGCTGATGCTGCTCGTCGATCGCACCTCCGACGTCGTCGCGTCGAGCCGCCGCGGCGCGCGCCGACCCGAGCGGGGCGACCTGTGACCGCTCGGCTCGACGCCGACGACATCGGCGTCACCTTCGACGGCACCCGCGTCCTGACCTCGGCCGACCTCGCGGTCGACGCCGGTGAGGTCGTCGCCCTGCTCGGGCCGTCGGGCAGCGGGAAGAGCACGCTCCTGCGGGTGGTGGCCGGCATCGTCCATCCCGATCGCGGCAGCGTGGCGATCGACGGCGTCGACGTCACCCACGTCCCGACCCACCGGCGCGGCGTCGGCATGGTGTTCCAGGACAACCAGCTGTTCCCCCACCGCACCGCGGCGGACAACGTCGCCTTCGGGCTGAAGATGCAGGGGGTCGGGCGCCGTGATCGTGCGGAGCGGGCGGCGCAGTGGCTGGAACGGGTGGGGCTCGCCGACTTCGGGGATCGATCGGTGACCGAGCTCTCGGGCGGCGAGGCCAAGCGCGTCGCCCTGGCGCGCACGCTGGCCAGCAAGCCGAAGGTGGTGCTGCTCGACGAGCCGCTCACCGGACTCGATCGCGCCCTCCACGACCGGCTCGCCGACGAGCTCACATCGATCCTCGAGGCAGCGGGCGTGACCGCTGTGCTCGTCACGCACGACCCCGACGAGGCGGCGACGATCGCCGACCGGGCGGTGACGATCGCCGAGATCGACCCGACGGGACGCTGAGGCGCGGGCGGACAGTCGCCCCGCCGCACGCACCGCTCCTGGCGCTCGCACCGGTCATCGACGCGTTCCCTTCGGCTGGTCTCGGCGCCCACTGTCCGGTGTACCGCCCACGACCCCGGAGCACCGACATGTCCGACGCCGACCACCTCCGCCGACGCGCCCTGCACCTGCGCGCCCTGGCGACCGCCATCGAGGGGTCACCCGTGTTCGCCCTCGACCGCTACGCCGCCGAGGACACGTGGCGCGGCGGGCGTTCCGACGACTGCCGGGCCGAGCTGGCGATGCGCCAGGCCGACCTGTACCAGGCGATCGAGCAGCTCGTCACCACCGCGTGGTGGCTCGACCGGCGAGCGGACGTGCTCGACGCGGTCGATGCGGCGTCGTGGGGCTGATCCACCGGTGGCAGGCGCACTGATCGGGTACGACCCGGTCCGCATCGCGATCCTCCGGCGGCGCACCGACGAGGCCGTCGATGCACTGCGGGCGGTGCACGCCGGGAGCACCGACGACGAGCTCGCGGCGTCGGCGATCGCCGTCGTGCTCCGCACGATCCGCACGTTGACCGACGACCTCGTTCCGGTGCTCGATCGCATCGCTGCCAGCACGGCCATGACCGGGTGGGAGGTCGGCGGACCACCGGTCTCGGCCGTGGCCGCGGAACGCCGGGCGCGAGCCGGCCACCCGGATGGGCGCCGTTGGGCGACCTACGTCGAGGCCGACGAGGCGATGCTCGCCCATGTCCGAGCGATGGACGACGACGAGTTGCTGGCGTTCCTCGAGGAGCAGAGCGGTCGCCTCGGACCGCTGCACGGCACTCCACCGGATCTCGACGACGAGCGGGTCCGGTCGATGTTGGCTGCGCTCGGTCTCGAGATCCGGCGCCGCGCGACCGTACGGCCCGCCTTCGTCGCCGACCTCACCGCGGTCGCCGCCGCAGCACCGATCGCGGTCCACGCCGTGCTCGAGACCCCGGGCGACGGCCGGCTCCTCCTCCCCCTCGCGCGGGCGATGCTCGGGGCGCCGCGGTGGCGCGCCGAGCTGCAGCCGGCCCTCTACGACGCCGGGGTGCACGCGTTGCTCCGCCACGTCGCCAGCGACCCACGGCGCTGCCTCGAGCTCCTCCGCGACGACGCCGCGCTCGCCGGCATCGCGTCGTGGGAGGCACTCGACGTCACGTTGACGCGCACCGTGGTGCGCCGCGGCTTGCTCGATGCGATCGTCGCCGACCCCGATCGGGTGGCCGACGGCTACGCCGTGCTGCGCGAGCTCACCCGACTGGCCAACGGCGAGCTCGACTCCGGCTTCAGTGCCGGTGCGGCGCGCGGCGTCGGCGATGCGTTCATCGGGTACGTCGACACGCTCGCGCCCGCGATCAGCGACGTCAGCGACCGGATCATCGTGCCGGAGGCGGGTGATGGCTTCGTCCTCGGCGACTACGACGACCTCGTCGATCTCCTCGGCGCGGTCGTCGTCGACGCGGAGGCGCAGGCGGCGGTCGGTCGCGCGGTCGGCGCCCACCTGGACGGCGCTTTCGTGCGCATCGCGGCGGCGCTCGACGACGGACCGATCGCGGTCTCGTGGCTCACCCCGTCGGCCCGGCTGACGCGGGTGGTGGGCGAGGCGATCATCGCCGAGGGCAACGAACGCGCCGCGGCACGAGCCGCCGAAGTGGCGCGCCAGCAGGGGCTCGGCAACGTCGTCGGGTTCACGAGCGGGGTGATCGGTGCGGTGGCGCCCGGCGCCGTCGGAACAGGACTCTCGCTGATCCTCGACGAGACGACGAACGTCCTCACCTCGCCCCGCCGGTCGACGCCCGACGGCATCCCCGATCTGGAGCTGAGCGGCACGTTCACCCGGGAGGCCTGGTTCGGGATGACCGCCGTCATGGTGCGCGACCCCCGGGCGCGGCGAGGTCAGTCGCTCGGCAGGGTCGGGGTCGGCACGTGGCGTTCGCTCGCCGACCGGCTCGACGACGTCGAGGCGGCACCGCCGGGCGAGCGCGAGGCGGCGATCGCACGGTTCGACCGGTACGTGCGCGAGACCGTCCCGGCCCTGGACGCGGCGGTCGTACGGGCGCTCGACGTCGCCGGCGTCGACGACCTCCGGCGCGACCGCAGCGGCGGCGATGTCGCAGGCTGAAACGACACGCGGACAGGTCAGAACACGTCGGCCGGTGCCAATGCGGCAACCTCGATCCGTCCGGCGAGCCAACCGAGACGGTCGTGGGGCGCGAGCGCCAACGCCGGCGCCGGCAGCGCGGTCAGGCCCATCGGTTGGCGAGCGGTCCAGAGCATCTCCAGCCGCCGCAGTTCCAGCCGGACGTAGGCCGTCGGCAGGTCGGCGAGCTCGTAGCCGAGTCCGAGGTCGACGCGGTGCAAGAGGACCTCGCGCACGCGCAGGAAGGGGAGATCGGTGAGCGGCGTCAGCCCGCCGCCCCTGATCCCTGCGCCGTCCCACGAGCTCGCCCGCCACGCGGCGGTCAGCTCGGCGCCCGACCTCCGGACCTCCGCGACCTGTTCGGCACCGTCATCGGACGCGTGCTCGTCGATCTCCCGCTCGCGGCGCGGTGCCCCACCCGGGTATTGCTCGACGCGCTCGCCGCGCGCCGCGGCGTCGAACATCCGTGTGTGGCTCTCGGCGTTGAACCGGAGGTGGGCCAGGAGGTGCCCGACCGTCCATCCCGGCAACCGCGACGGCTGCGCCACGTCGAGCCGATCCGTGTCGAGCAACGCGGCGAGCCAGTTGTCCAGGTCGTCCTGGGCTGCGATCGCCAGCTCGACCTCTCGCCGGACCGGGTCGTCGAGCGCGTCGCCGGCCTCGGCGGTGGTCGGATCGGGTCGTTCCCGCATCGCCGCAGCGTAACTTTCGGGCACCCGACGGTCCGCCGACGATTCGAGCGCTCGCCGCGTGGCAAGGTGTCCCCATGCAACTCGGGATGATCGGCCTCGGCCGAATGGGCGCCAACATGGTGCGGCGCCTGGCCGGCGACGGCCACCACTGTGTCGTGAACGACCTCTCCGCCGACGCCGTCGACGCGCTCGCCGGCGAGATCGACACCGCGACGGGAGCGCACACGCTCGACGACCTCGTGGCCGCCCTCGAACCACCGCGGGCGATCTGGATGATGGTGCCCGCCGCCGTCGTCGGTGACACGGCCGCCGCCCTGGCCCCGCTGCTGGAGCCCGGCGACGTGCTGATCGACGGTGGCAACTCCTGGTACCGCCACGACGTCGACCGGTCGGCGAGCCTCGCCGACGCCGGCATCCACTACCTCGACGTCGGGACGAGCGGCGGCGTCCACGGCCTCGAGCGCGGCTACTGCCTGATGATCGGCGGCCACGACGACGCCGTCGAGCGGCTCGTGCCGATCTTCGACACGCTGGCGCCGGGGGTCGGCAACGCCGAGCGCACGCCGGGACGCACCGGGGACCCGACGCCCGAGGAGCGCGGCTGGCTGCACTGCGGACCGAGCGGTGCGGGCCACTTCGTCAAGATGGTGCACAACGGCATCGAGTACGGCGTGATGTCGGCGTACGCCGAGGGCCTCAACGTGCTCGCCAAGGCCGACATCGGCACGGTCGACCACGCCGAGGACGCCGAGACCGCGCCGCTCGACGCCGCCCGCTACTACCAGTACGACATCGACCTGGCGAAGGTCACCGAGGTGTGGCGGCGCGGTTCGGTGATCGCCTCGTGGCTGCTCGACCTCACCGCCGAGGCGCTGGTCGCCGATCCCGCCCTCGACTCGTACGCCGGTGTCGTCAGCGACTCCGGCGAAGGTCGCTGGACGGCGACCGCGGCGATCGACGAGGGGGTGCCGACACCGGTCCTGTCCGCCGCACTGTTCCAGCGGTTCTCCTCGCGCGGGCGGTCGGACGTCGCCGACAAGGTGCTGTCCGCCATGCGCGCAGGGTTCGGCGGCCACCACGAGCGGACGGCCGGCAGTCGATGAGCGAGTCGGGCATCCCCCCTGCCTCGGACCAGCAGCCCGAGGCCGACGCGCTGGTCCTGTTCGGTTCGACCGGCGACCTGGCGAAGCGCAAGCTGTTCCCCGCGCTGTACAGCCTGGAGGCCACCGGCACGCTCCACGTGCCGGTGATCGGTGTCGCCCGCTCCGACTGGAGCACCGACGAGTTCCGCGTCCACGCCCGGGAGTCGATCGTCGAACACGTCGACGACCCCGACGACGAGGTGATCGCCTCACTGTGCCGACGCCTGACGCTGGTGCAGGGCGACTATTCCGACGACGACACCTGGAACGGGCTCCATCGCGAGCTCGACGCCGCCGGCTCGACGTGCGCCGTGTACTACATGGCGATCCCGCCGTCGGCGTTCCCGCTCGTCGTCGAGCGGCTCGGCGCGCTGGCACTGAACGCCCGCGGGCGGATCGTGGTGGAGAAGCCCTTCGGGCGCGACTACCGCTCCGCGGTCGAGCTGAACCAGACCCTCCACGACGCTTTCCCCGAGGAACGGATCTTCCGGATCGACCACTACCTCGGCAAGGAGGCCGTGGAGGACGTGATGGTCTTCCGCTTCGCCAACACGCTCCTCGAGCCGGTGTGGAACCGCAACTACGTGCGCAGCGTGCAGGTCACGATGTCCGAGACGATCGGGGTCGAGGGCCGAGGTGCGTTCTACGACTCGGTCGGCGCGATGCGCGACGTGCTGCAGAACCACCTGCTGCAGGTGGTCGCCCTGTTGGCGATGGAACCGCCGGTCGGCTCCGACGCCCGGTTCCTCCAGGACGAGCGAGCGAAGGTGATGGAGGCGATGCAGCCGATCGACTGCGCGTCGCTGGTGCGCGGCCAGTACGTCGGCTACCGCGAGGAACCCGGCGTCGAGCCGGACTCGACGGTCGAGACCTTCGCCGCCGCCCGCCTCGAGATCGACTCGTGGCGGTGGGCGGGCGTGCCGTGGTACGTGCGGGTCGGCAAGGGGCTCGCCGAGGCGGCCACCGAAGCGGTCATCGAGTTGCGCAACCCGCCCCGGCTGCTGTTCGACGAGTCGGGCGGCCCCCCGCCCGACCGCAACCTGATCCGGCTCCGCCTCGGCCATCGCGACGGCGTCACGTTCGCCCTCCAGGCGAAGACCCCAGGGCCCAGCCTCGACAGCCAGGAGGTCGACATCGGGGTCGACTTCGCGTCGGCGCTCGGCCCGCGCCAGCAGGCATACGAGCGCCTGTTGGGTGACGCCATCACCGGCGAGTCGCGCCGCTTCGCCCGGGAGGACGTGGTCGAGGGGACCTGGCGGATCGTCCAGCCCGCGCTCGATCAGCCCGGCGAGGTCCATCCCTACTTCCGGGGCTCATGGGGGCCGTCGGAGGCCGACTCCATCCTCCTCGAGGGCGACCGCTGGTTCGACCCCAGCCCCAGCGCCCCGCCGATGAGCGACACGTCGACGTAGTGCCGACGCACGCAGCGTGGCCCGGCCGGTGCCGGCCGGGCAGGCCGTAGCACCACGACGCACCATGTGGGTTCCCATCACGCTCGCTGCGGCGACGTTCCAGATCCTGCGTACCTCGCGCCAACACGAGTTGCGCGGAGTGCTGTCGACGAGCGCCGCCACCTACGTGCGCTTCGTCTACGGGGCGCCACTGGCGCTGCTCGCCAGCTTCGTGTTGTTCGTCGTCGTCGGGCAGGACCTCCCGGCTGTCCCGGCGGCGTTCTGGCCGATCATCGCCGGTGCCGGCGTCGCCCAGATCATCGGCACGGCGGCGCTGCTGTTGTCGTTCAAGGTGCGCGACTTCGCCATCGGCACCGTCTACTCGAAGAGCGAGGTGCTGTTCCTCGCCGCCCTCGGTGCGATCGGACTCGGCACCGCACTGAACGCCACGGGCTGGATCGGTGCCGTGCTCGTCACGATGGGCGTGGCGCTGCTCGCCTCCCGCGGCTCGATCGCCTCGCTGGTGCACCACGCCGGTGATCCGGCCGCTCTGCTCGGGCTCCTCGCCGGTGCGTCGTTCGGCTTGGCGGCGATCGGCATCGGCGAGGCGGCCGACCGGCTCGACGGCGGCACGTCGTTCGATCGGGCGATGCTCACGCTCACGGTGATGCTGGTGGTGCAGACCCTGATCAACACCGCCTGGTTCGTCGTCGTCGACCGCGCCGAGATCGCCGCCACGCTCCGCGCGTGGCGGCCGGCGATGTGGGTCGGGGTGCTCAGCCTGTGCGGTTCGTTGGGGTGGGCGTGGGGATTCACCCTCGCCAGTGCCGCCAAGGTGCGCACGCTCGGGCAGGTCGAGCTGGTGATCGCCTTCCTCATCGCCCGGTTCTCACTGGGCGAGCGGCACAGCCGCATCGAGTACGTCGCCAGCGGCTTCGTGCTCGTCGGCGTGATCCTCGTGTCGGCGTTCGGCTGACCGCCGCCAGCGGGGACGCCCTGTCGCGTCCCCGCTCAGCTGCTCGCGCCGGCCTGCGACGCCTCGGATGTCAGCTCGTCGGGTGGCTGTGACCGGCCGACAGACCACCGCCCCCGTTGAGGAATGTGCCCTGCGGGCCGTCGAACGTGACCTCGTCGGGTGTCGTGCCCTTCGGATCGACGCCGGCGACACCGTTGACCGCTTCGGTCGTGGCGGCGACGTTGAACAGCGCGTAGGCGACGGCGTCGACATTGACCTCGATCGCCTCGGCGCTGACGTTGTCGATCGTGTCGCATGCCAGGTGGTAGCACTGGTCGAACGACTCGCCGGCGACACCGCCCCAGATCGCTTGCTGCTCCGGAGTCTTCACGACCTCGGCACCGGTGAACAGCCCGCTCGCCGGGATGCCGACGTTGATGAACGCCTGGTAGTCGGACCGGCCCGAGAACTCGGTGTCCTCGTAGGGGACGCCTTCGATCGTGTAGTAGGCCTCGAAGAGGTCCTCGAGGACGTCCGAGCCCGGCGGCACGGGAGCCGACGGCGTGGTGAACGTCGAGAGGTCCGCGTCGTAGACGCCGTAGATGAAGTTCGGCGAGCCGATCATGTCGAAGTTGAGGTTCATCGCGATCGCCTCGTACTCCTCCTGTGTCAGCCCGAAGTCGGCATTGAAGACGTACTCGTCGGAGCCGATCAGGCCGGACTCCTCAGCACCCCACCACGCGAAGCGCACGGTGTTCTGTGGCACGTACTTCTTGTTGTTCGCCATCTCCAACGCCACCGCGAGGATCGCCGCCGAGCCGGTGCCGTTGTCCTGGATCCCCGGGCCCTCGGCGACCGAGTCGAGGTGGGCGCCGGCCATCACGACGTTGTCCGGGTTCTTGCCCGCCAGGTCGGCGACGACGTTCTCGGTCCTCTCCGTGACGATGGTCGTGTCGGCGGCGACCGACACGCCGGCGGCGCCGATCAGCGCCACGCCGTCGTCGTACGACAGGTCGAGCACCGGGATCTCCACGACCGGCCCGCCGAGCGTGCCGTCGACGAGCCCGAAGCGACCGTCGGCATTGCCCTGGTTGAAGATGATCGCTGCCTCGGCGCCGGCGGCCTCGGCGTTCTCGGCCTTCACGCTGAAGTTGCACGCGCCGCGCTGCAGCAATGCGATGTCGCTCGGCCCGGAGAAGTCGAGGCCGGCGAAGTCCGACGCCTCACACCCGGACGACGACATGTTGCCGAGCCCGAGCTGAAGGTCGACCGGAACGACGTTCCCGTTGAGGACCTCACCCGAACCCGAGTACTCGAACGTTTGCGTCGGCAGCGCTCCGCCACCGACCGACACCGCGCTGGAGTTCTCCGTGAACAGGCTGAAGTCGAACACCTGCCGCTCGACGACGAAGCCGGCATCCTCGAGCAGCCCGGCGACGTAGTCGGCACTTGCGTCGTAGCCGGGTGTGCCCGAGGCGCGGGTGCCACCGTTGGCGTCGGCGATCGCCTGGAACGCCTCGAGATGCTCGAACACATCGTCACCGTTGACGCAGGCGAGGAACTTGTCGATGGTGTTGAGGTTGCGATTGGCGCAGCCGGTGTCGGATGGCCGTGCGTGAGCGGCGGTTGGAACGGCGACTGCGGCGGCAAGTGCCAGCGCGAGTACACCGGTGAGTCGACGACGGTGTCGGTGATACATGTCGGAATCCTCCCCAGGTTTCCTAGATGGTTCTCCGCCCGTGGAGGCGGCACCGTACACGCTCCATGCGCCTCGGGTAGCGCGGGTGGCTCAGTCGACGACGGTGCGATCCGGCACCAGGGTGCGGATCAGCCATTGGAACAGCCGCCAGCCGGCGATGGGCGGGGCCAGCGTCGACGCTGCGACCTCTGCCGCCGCATCGGAGATCGGTGTGCCGTCGGGTGGCTTGACGTGGACCTCGGCGACCCGCTCGGCCATCACGAACCAGCCGACGGCCTCCTCGACAGATCCGCCGACGGTCAACGGACCGTGGTTGCGGAGGATCACGAGCTTCTTGTCGCCGAGCGCCGCGGCGATCCGCTTGCCGCCGTCGTAGGAGAGCACCTCGACCTCCTCGTCGTCGAACATCGCCTGGTCGAACACGAATGCGCACGACTCCTGGCTCAGCGCTCGGAACGGCCGGACGTTCGCCGACCATGGCGTGCCGAACTGCGTGTGCGTGTGCGCGGCGCTGACGGCATCGGGTCGGGCGGCGAGGATCGGCGCATGGATGTTGTACCCGGCGGTGTTGACCGCGCCGGTCGGGTTTCCGGCGGCGTCCTTGACCGAGCCGTCCGGACCGACGAGCACCAGGTCGCCGACCGTGGCGGAGTGGAACGGGATGCCCCAGTCGAGCAGCCAGAAGTGGTCGGTGAGCTCCGGGTCGCGGGCCGAGATGTGGCCGTCGCCGAGCATCCCCCAGCGCAGCGCGCCGAACGCTCGGTAGCCGAGCGCGCACATGCGCTTGCGGTGGGCACGCTCGTCGCCGAGCGACCGCACGGTGTCGAACGGCTCCTCGCCGGGAAAGTCCGGATATGGGTGCTCCGTCATGGGCACGAGCGTACTTCTGCCCCGGTGAGCGGGCGTCGCGGGGGCGGCTACCGTGCGCTTCGATGGCCGCCGCGTTCACCGGGATCCCGACCGATGCACTCGTCTTCTACGAGCAGCTCGCCGCCGACAACGCCAAGCCGTTCTGGGAGGCGAACCGTCAACGCTTCCAGGACAGCGTGCGGCTCCCGGTCGAGCTGTTGTGTGCCGAGCTCGACGACTACGGACCGTTCCACCTGTTCCGCCCGCACAACGACATGCGGTTCTCCAAGAACCGGCCGCCGTACAAGACCCACCAGGGCGCCTACGGCGAGTCCGAGGGAGGTGCCGGGTACTACCTCCAGGTGTCGGCCGAGGGGCTGATGTGTGGTGCCGGGTACTACGCGATGGCCAAGGACCAGCTGGCGCGGTTCCGCGCCGCGGTCGACGCCGAGGCCACGGGCACCGAGATCGCGTCGATCTGCGACGACCTCACCCCGCGGTTCCGGCTCGCCGCGATCGACGAGCTGAAGACCGCGCCGCGCGGCGTCCCGAAGGATCATCCGCGCATCGAGTTGCTGCGCCGCAAAGGCCTGATCGCGACGAAGGACTTCGGAGCACCCGCGTGGCTGCACACCCGACGCGCCGCCACCGAGGTCCGGAGATCGTGGGAGGCGACCCGTCGCCTTTGCGACTGGCTCGACGCCCACGTCGGGCCGAGCACGTTGCCGCCGCCCGACGCCCGCTGACGGTCGCCCCTGACGGTCGCAGCGCCTTGACGCCGGCGCGATGATTCTGGCGGGACCGCCTCGTCCCCACTCCCGACGCCGCGTCCGCGCGTCGACGAGAAGGAGAACCGAATGACTGTGGACGGAACGACTGACGATGCAACGACCCGGCTGCTGGTCGGCACACGCAAGGGACTCTTCGTGGTGTCGTCCGACGACCGCCGGGCATGGTCGGTGTCCGAGCCGCACTACCTCGGCCACATCGTGCACCACGCTGTGCGCGACCCCCGCGACACCAACGGCGGCGGACGGCTCCTCGCGGCGAGCAGCACCGGCCACCTCGGACCGACCGTGTTCCGTTCCGACGACCTGGGCGACACGTGGGCCGAGGCGTCACGTCCGCCGGCATTCCGGGCGGGCGAACGACTCGGGCGGAGCGTCGACAAGGTGTTCTGGTTGACGCCCGGGCACGCCGACGAGCCAGGTGTCTGGTACGCCGGGGCCGTGCCGCAGGGCTTGTTCCGCAGCGAGGACGGCGGCGACACGTGGGATCCCGTCGACGGGTGGAACGACCACCCGATGTGGGAGACCTGGGCGGAGTACCCGTACGAGGGCACGCCCGACGGGGCGATGCTGCACTCGGTGAACGTCGACCCGCGCGACAAGGACCACCTCTACATCGGGTTGTCCGGCGGCGGCATCTTCGAGACCATCGACGGCGGCACGGACTGGCGGCCGTTGAACCGCGGCGTCGAGGCCGAGTTCCTCCCCGAGCCCGACGCCGAGTTCGGCCACGACCCGCACTGTGTGCGCCTGCACCCGGCGCAGCCCGATCGGGTGTACCAGCAGAACCACTGCGGCTTCTACGTGCTCGACCGGCCTGCCGAGACCTGGGAACGCGTCGGCAGGAACATGCCCGCCGACGTCGGCGACATCGGGTTCCCGGTCGAGCTGCACCCGCGCGATCCGGACACGGTGTGGACGTTCCCGATGGACGGCACCGAGGTGTGGCCACGCACGAGCCCCGACGGGCGGCCGGCGGTGTTCATGACGCGCGACCGCGGGAAGAGCTGGACGCGCCAGGACCAGGGTCTCCCCGAACGGGCCTGGTTCACGGTGAAGCGACAGGCGATGACGACCGACGCGGACGATCCCGTGGGCGTGTACTTCGGCACGACGTCGGGCGAGCTGTGGGCCAGCGCCGACGAGGGTGCGTCGTGGTCGTGCATCGGCGCCCACCTGCCCGAGATCTACTCGGTCGAGGTGGCGACGGGGGCGTGACGGCTCGATGAAGGTGCAGATCCCCACGCCCCTGCGCTCCTACACGCAGGGCGCCAAGTCGGTCGAGGCCGCCGGCGACACGCTCGACGCGCTGCTCGCCGACCTCGATCGCCGCTATCCGGGGATCCGGTTCCGGGTCGTCGACGAGCAGGGCCGCCTCCGCCAGCACATGCGGATCTTCGTCAACCGCGACATCGAGGACGACCTTGCCACACCGATCGGCGCCACCGACGAGGCCGTCCTGATGCAAGCCCTCCCCGGCGGCTGACCCCCAACCCGTCACCGAACCCC
>CAYGLH010000046.1:0-15526 GCA_964350535.1 uncultured Ilumatobacteraceae bacterium | reverse complement strand
ACGTCCGCTGGTCGCGCCCGGCGGACGTCACCGCTGGTCGCTCACGCTGCTCGGCTCCGCCGGCGGACTGCTGATGGCGCTCTACCTCGGCGTCGTCGCCACCGGCCTCGCCTACGTGCTGTTCGGTCGCGGGTTGAGCGGTCTGCGCCCCTCGACGGCGGTCACGTTCGTCCTGGCCGAGCCGGTGACCGCGGCGCTGCTCGCCGCCGTCGTCCTCGACGAGGCGGTCGGGCTCGTCGGCTGGGCGGGCATCGCGCTGGTCATCGTCGGCCTGCGCGTCGTGGCCGGGGGGAGTGCGACGCCGGTGGAGCCGGAGCGCATCGCCCGGGCGGTCGACGTGCCCTGACGTTCCGGGTTCGCGTCGGCGTACGGCGGCTCGGACCGGACAGGTGCCGACACGAGTGAGGAGTGCCGGGCTGCGTCGGCGTCAGGGCCCCGAATCAGGGGTCGGCGTCAGGGCCGGGATCAGGGGTCGGGGTTGCGGGCGCGGCTCGGCTGGACCCGGGGTGCCTCGTTCGGCATCTTCGGGTAGACGGGGGGCCAGGGGGCGTCGGGGACACCGCGCGCCAGGTCGTCGGCGAAGCGCTCGACCAGCGGCGTGATGGTGCACTCCGCCTCGTCCATCAGCTCCCACGGGTCGCCCAGCTCGGCGAGGCGGCCGGGCACGGTGTCGATCGTGCACCACTCGGGGTCGATCGTGTCGAGCTCGTCCCACGAGAACGGCGTCGACACCTGGGCGCCGACGCGTGGACGGACGCCCCACGCGCCGAACATGTTCTTGTGCGGGGCGTTCTGGTTGAAGTCGATGAACACCCGTCGGCCGCGCTCCTCCTTCCACCACTTGTCGGTGATCAGGTCGGGATGCCGGTGCGCCAGCTCGCGGCCGAGCGCCACCACCGCCCCGCGGATGGCGAAGCTGTCCCAGCCGGGTTCCACCCGGACGTACACGTGGATGCCCTTGCTCCCCGTGGTCTTCGGGAACCCCAGCATGCCGAGCTCGGCGAGGAGGTCGCGCACGTGGCCGGCGGACTCGCGCACCATCTCGAAGTCGACGCCGGGGGAGGGGTCGAGGTCGATCCGCAGCTCGTCGGCCTCGTCGGGCTGCGAGGCACGGAACGGCCAGACGTGCAGCCCGAGCACACCCATGTTGGCGGCCCAGAGCACGTGCGCCAGGTCGGCGATCACGAGCGCCCGCGACGGCGTGCCGTTGATCGTCTCGACGGTGGTGGTGGCGAGCCAGTCGGGGGCCGACTGCGGGATCCGCTTCTGGTAGAACGACTTCTCGCGCACGCCGTTCGGGTAGCGCTCGAGCAGCACGGGCCGATCGCGCAACGTGCGCATGATCGGCGTTCCGACCGACAGGTAGTAGCGAGCGAGGTCGAGCTTGGTGCGCTCCTGGCGGTCGGGACCCACCGAGGGGAACATCACCTTGTGCGGGTTGGTGATCTCGACGGTGCGACCACCGGCCTCGAGTGGCACCGGGCCGCCGAACTCGTCCTTCGACCCCATCGCGCGCAGATTATCGGCCTCCTCCCGCACCGTGGTCGCACGATCACCGGCCGAGGCTCGACGTTCTATGGTGGGGTCGTGGACGAACTGCTCGACGATCACGGCCGGCCCCGCCCGGCGGCCGCCGAGCTGATGGCCCTGCTCGACCGGCTCGGCCACGACGAGCTGCTCGCCCGGCAGCGAGCCACCGAGCTCGACATCCTCACGATGGGGATCACCTTCACCGTGTACTCCGACGGTTCGAACATCGACCGGGCCTGGCCGTTCGACGTGGTGCCGCGCATCATCCCGGGCGACGAGTGGCGGGAGGTCGAACGCGGCCTCGCGCAGCGGCTGATCGCCATCAACCGGTTCATCGACGACCTGTACAACGACCAGCAGATCATCGCCGACGGGGTGTTCCCCGCCGACCTGCTCGAGGAGTCGGTCAACTTCCGTCCGGAATGCCGGGGTGTCCGCCCGCGCCACGGCGTGTGGGCGCACATCTCGGGCTCCGACCTCGTGCGCGACGGCGACGGCACCTTCTACGTGCTCGAGGACAACCTGCGCGTCCCCTCGGGCGTCAGCTACGTGCTCGAGAACCGGGCGGTCACCAAGCGCGCGTTCCCCGAGCTGTTCGAGCGACAGCGGATCCGGCCCGTCGACAGCTACACGGCCGAGCTCAACCGCCTGCTGCTCTCGTTGGCGCCGACCGACGTCGAGTGGCCGACGATCGCCGTGCTCACACCCGGCATCTTCAACTCTGCCTACTTCGAGCACTCGTTCCTCGCCCAGAGCCTCGGTGCCGAGCTGGTGGAGGGGCGCGTCCTCGTCGTCGGCGACGACGACTGCGTGTACATGCCCACGATCGAGGGGCGCGAACGCGTCGACGTCATCTACCGCCGCGTCGACGACCTGTTCCTCGACCCCGAGGTCTTCCGCCCCGATTCGATGCTGGGCGTGCCCGGCCTGATGCGGGCGTGGAAGGCGGGTAACGTCGGCCTCGCCAACGCGCCCGGTGCCGGCGTCGCCGACGACAAGTGCGTGTACGCCTGGGTGCCCGACATCGTCCGCTACTACCTGGGCGAGGACCCGCTGATCGCCAACGTGCCGACGTACCGCTGCATGTACGACGACGAGCGCGAGTACGCCCTCGACCACCTCGCCGAGCTCGTCTTCAAACCGGCCAACGAGAGTGGCGGGTACGGCATCGTCATCGGCCCGCGGGCGAGCGACGCCGAGCTCTCCGAGGTCGCCGCAGCGGTGCAGGACGACCCCCGCAACTGGGTGGCCCAGCCGGTGATCGACCTGTCGACGACGCCGACCTTGATCGGCGAGGACCTCGTCCCGCGCCACGTCGACCTGCGCCCGTTCATCCTCACCGGGGAGCGCAGCTACGTCACGGCGGGCGGGCTCACCCGGGTTGCTCGCACGGAGGGGTCGCTCATCGTCAACTCGTCCCAGGGCGGCGGCAGCAAGGACACCTGGATCCTCGACGGGATCGACGACCTCGACGCGGCGACCGGGTCCGCGCCGTCCCAATCCCAATCGCAGTCCCAGTCGCAGTCCCAGTCCCAGTCGCAGTCCCAGTCGCAGCGCGGCGGGCACGAGCGGGTGGAGGGCTGACGTGGCGCTGCTCTCGCGGGTCGCCGACCGCATCTACTGGGCGGCGAGGTACCTCGAACGGGCCGAGGACACCGCCCGTGTCGTCCGCGCCTTCCAGGACCTGTTCGCCGACCTGCCGATCACCAACGAGCAGGCGGCCAACCTCTGGCCGACGCTGGCCGTGCTCGCCGGCGACGCGCCGGCCGGCCTCGACGAACAGGGCGTGGTGCGGTTGCTCGTCACCGACCGCGAGCGACCCGGCAGCGTGGTCTCCTGCGTCTCCGCCGCGCGCGACAACCTGCGCACCACCCGCGAGGTGCTCCCGCGCGAGGCCTGGCAGTTGCTCAACGACCTCTGGCTCACCGTCACTCGCGACGGCGAGCGCGCCGTCGAGCGGCACTTCCGGGGCCGCCTGCTGAACAAGGTGATCGCCGACAGCCGCGGCATGGACGGCGTGCTGAACTCGACGATGAATCGGGATGCGGCGTTCGAGATGTGGCGGCTCGGTCGGTACGTCGAGCGTGCCGACATGACCACCCGGGTCGTCGGCGTCCGCGCTGCGTCGCTGATGCGCAACTCGCCGCGCGAAGGACGCGAGTACGACGAGGTGCAGTGGATGAGCGTGCTGCGCTCGCTGTCGGCACACCAGATGTTCCAGCGTTCGACCCGAGACGCGATCACCGGCACGGGCGTCGTGCGCTTCCTGCTGTACGACCGTCGCTTCCCCCGCTCGGTGGCCGCGGCACTCGACGAGATCGAGACCTCCCTCCAGCGGTTGCCCGCCAACGGGGTCGTGCTCGAGCGCGTCGCCGAGGCGCGCAGCGTGCTGCGCGGCACCACGCTGAGCGCCACCGACGGGTCGAACCTCGACCTGGCGATGGACCGTGTGCAGATCGCCATCGCCACCCTCGACGTGGCGATCACGAATCGGTACCTGCGGCTCGACGCGACCGACTGACCTTCGGCCATGATCATCCGATGTCCCGGACAGGGCGGTCGATGACCGGACAAGAGCTGGACGGCGTGTCGCTGTCGGAGCTGCGGGCGCGTCGCGATGTGGTCGACGGGCTGCTCGTCGCCGAGGGCTCCGGTCACGTCGTGCACGACCTGCCGCTTCGTGCCGACGGCAGGGCGGTGTCGCTCGAGAGCCGGCCGTGGCGACTCGACCCGATCCCGTACGTGATCGACGCCGCCGACTTCGAGATGCTCGAGGCGGCGGTCCGTGGGCGCATGGAGGTCGCCGAGGCGATCCTCGCCGACCTGTACGGGCCGCGGCACCTCGTGCGCGAGCGCCTCTTGCCTCCCGCTCCGCTGTGGGGGAGTCGGCGGTACCGCGCCGCTGCGGTCGGCGTGCGGCCCACCCGGTGGCTCACCTCCTACGCGCTCGACGTCGTGCGCGACACGTCGGGCGCGTGGCACGCGATCCAGGAGCTGACCGATGCCCCGGCCGGTCTCGGGTACGCCCTGATGAACCGCGCGGTGATCAACCGGCTGGGCACCGCCGGCGGGGTCCCGCGCTCCTTGCGCGGTGCGTTGCTGCTCGCCCGTCGCGGCCTCGCCGACGCCAGTACGGTCGCCGGGCCGCGCATCGTCACCTTCACCGGGGGCATCGACCACGCGTCGTACATCGAGCACTCGTACCTCGCCACGCAGCTCGGCTTCAACCTGGTGGAGGGTGCCGACCTGGTCGTGCGACAGCGCCGGCTCTGGTTGCGCACCCTCGCCGGCCTCGAGCCGATCGACGTCGTCCACCGCCGCCTCGAGGACGAGCTCGTCGACCCGCTCGACGTCGCCACGGTCGGGACGGCGGGCGTCCCGTCGATCCTGCTCGCCGCAGCTGCCGGCAACGTGGCGATCACCAACGCCTACGGATCGGGACTCGTCGAGGAACCCGAGCTGGCGCCGTTCTGGGACGTTGCCGGCGAGGCCCTGACCGGCCATCGACCGACGCTGACGCTGCCGACGGCGGCACCGAGCGCCGGACCGCTCGGCGGGGTCGACGCGGCGATCGGCGCGATCGCCGAACGCGTCCCACGGCTCGACGGCGACGTCATCGTCGAGCAGCCGCTGGTCGTGCGACTGCACGCCATCGCCACCGCCGACGGCGTGCACGTCGTGCCGGGCGGAACCGGGCGGGTCGTCGCGTCCGACGACGATCCGCGCCGTCCGACGCCCTGCGTGTCGAAGGACATCTGGGTGATGGGCCCCGACGTCCCGATCCCGCTGGCGCCGCCGGTGGCCGCCCAGGTCGACCTCATCGCCTCCGTGCCGACGCGAGCCGCCGATTCGCTGTTCTGGCTGGGACGTGCCGCCGAGCGTGCCGAGGCGCTGGCGCGAGCGCTGCGCGTCGTGTTGTCGGTGTCGCCGAGCGGCCGAGAGGCGCGCGGCGATCTGCTCGTCGATCTGTTGACGGCGCTGGCCCGGCCCGGTGTCGAGCACAGCGACGACCTCGGCGAGGTCGTGGCTGCCGCCACCGCCGACCTCGCGAACCAGGTCGGATCGCTCCTCGCCGAGGCATCGTCGGTGCGCGAGTTCCTGTCGGCCACGACGGGCCGGGTGCTCGCCGAGATGGTCGACGCCCGGGCGCGACTGGGGGCCGGGGCCGCCGAGGTCGACGTCCTCGACGAGGTCCTCCTGCAGCTCTCCGCCTTCGCCGGCCTGTGGAGCGAGAGCGTCGTCCGCGGACCGGCGTGGTACTACGGCGACTTCGCGCGGCGACTCGAACGAGCGATCGCCGCGCTCTCGACGACGGCGATGGCGGTGCGCCGCTCGACCGACGGGTCGTACCCGATCACCGACCCGCTCGGTCGCTACGCCCTCGAGTACGTGCTGGCCACCAACGACAGCCTCGTCGCCTATCGCCGGCGGCACCGCAGCGATGTCGAGGTGGACGCCGTCGTGGGGCTGTTGGTCCTCGACGACCGCAACCCGCGCTCGGTGGCTGCGTCCCTCCGATCGATGCGCACCGACCTCGGCCAGATCGGCTTCGACGAGGGCACCGACTCGCTCGACCGGATGATCGCCGCGCTGCCCGAGGCGGGCGACGCCGATGCGCTGTCGTCGTTGGTCGAGCAGGTCGGGGCCATCGCCACCCGCCTCAGCGCGGCACGGCTGGTGGTGCCGCCCGACCCGGCGATGATGAGCACCACCGACACGGCCGGTGGTCGGCGACTGCCACCGCGCCCGAACGGCGGCGGACCGGTCTGATGACGATCACCTACCGGGTCGTCCACCGCACGGAGTACCACTACTCGTCCGAGGTCAGCGACGCCTACTCCGTCGCCCATCTGCTGCCGCGTGACACGCTGCACCAGGAGGTGCGCTCCACCGTGGTCGCCAGCGACCCGGCAGCCGACGAGTACGACGAGCGCGAGGACCAGTTCGGCAACCGCCTCGTGCAGCTCGGCTTGCACCGACCGCACACGGCGTTCACGATCGAGGCGGTGAGCACCGTCGAGGTGGACGCGCCGGACGTCAGCCATCCGGGGCCACCGTGGGAGGAGGTGGCGGCGGTCGCCGCCGATGCCTCCGGTGACGACGCCGTGGTCCTCGGGCCCATGCTCGCTCGCACGTCGCCGATCGTCGTGGTGTCCGAGCTGGCCACGCTCGACCGGCTGGCCTCCGACGTGTTCGGACCGGGTCGCCCCGTCGTGGAGGCGCTGACCGACCTGTGCGGCCGGATCTTCGCTGGGTTCTCGTTCGACCCCGCCGCCACCGATGTGTCGACGCCACTCGACCGGGTGCTGGCGCAGCGCGGCGGCGTGTGCCAGGACTTCGCCCACCTGGCGATCGCCGTGTGCCGCAGCAGGGGACTGGCCGCGCGCTACGTGAGCGGATACATCGAGACGGACCCGCCCCCCGGCGAGGTGCGCACGATCGGGGCCGACGCCAGTCACGCTTGGCTCTCGGTGTGGGTGCCCGAGCTGGGCTGGGTGGACCTCGACCCGACGAACGACCAGCTCCCGCCCACCCGTCACGTGACGGTGGCGTGGGGCCGCGACTACCGCGACGTGGCGCCCGTCCGCGGCGTCGTCATCGGCCCCAGCGCCACCCAGGCGATGGCGGTGTCGGTGGACGTCCAGCGCGCGTAGCGCTACTGCTTGGCGTGGAGCTCTTCGTTGAGCTCGCCCCACGCGGTCGAGCGGGTGCGGGCGACCACCTGGCCGGTCTGGCCGTCGCGGATGAACATCAGACCGCTGCGGCCCGACAGGTCACGGGCCTTGACCACGCCTTCCGGCCCGAGCACGGGTGTGCCCGCCGTGACGTAGAGGCCGGCCTCGACGACACAGTCGTCGCCGAGGCTGATGCCGATCCCGGCGTTGGCGCCGAGCAGGCAGCGCTCGCCGACCGTGATCTGTTCGGTGCCGCCGCCCGAGAGCGTGCCCTGGATCGAGGCGCCGCCGCCCACGTCGCTGCCGTCGCCGACGATGACGCCGGCCGAGATGCGCCCTTCGACCATCGAGGTGCCGAGCGTGCCCGCGTTGAAGTTGCAGAACCCCTCGTGCATCACGGTGGTGCCCTCGGCGAGGTGAGCGCCGAGGCGCACCCGGTCGGCGTCGGCGATGCGGACCCCCGCCGGGACCACGTAGTCGGTCATGCGCGGGAACTTGTCGAGCCCGTGGACGGAGAGCACCCCGCCGGCCGACTTCACCCGCAGGCGGACGTCGTCGAGGTCGCCGATCGCCACCGGTCCGAGGTTCGTCCACGCCACGTTGTTGAGGGCGCCGAAGGTGCCGTCCATGTTCAGCGTCCTCGGCGCCGCGAGTCGGTGCGACAACAGGTGCAGACGGAGGTAGGCGTCCTCGGGGGAGGACGGGGCCTCGTCCACGTCGACCGAGATCCGCACCGGTCGGATCGTCACGCCGCGCACGTCGTCGCGCACGTCGCGCCGGGAGAGCTCGGACTCGATGACGTCGATCGGGCAGTCCGCCCCACCGAACTCACCCCAGCCGAGCCAGCGGTACCAGGTGTCGAGGGTCGAGCCGTCGTCGGCGACGGTGGCGAGGCCGGCGCCCCAGGCGATGCGGGTCATGTCTACAGAACCTCCGGTCGAAGTGTGGGGAACAGGATGACCTCTTTGAGGGTGTCGGCGCCAGCCAGCAGCGCAGCCACCCGGTCCATCCCGATGCCGAGGCCACCCGTCGGGGGCATCCCGAACTCGAGCGCCCGCAGGTAGTCCTCGTCGACGCTGCCGCGCTCGACATCGCCGGCCTCCTTGGCCGCCTGCTCCTCCTCGAACCGGGCGCGCTGTTCGACCGGGTCGTTCAGCTCGGAGTAACCGTTGCCGAGCTCGCGACCGTCGCAGAAGATCTCGAAACGCTCGGTGAGGTGCGGGTCGTCGCGGTCCACGCGGGCGAGCGGCGAGATCTCGACGGGATGACCGGTCACGAAGGTGGGGCGGACGATCGACGACTCGGCGACCTCCTCGAAGATCGCCTCGATCACGCGCCCCGCGCCCCAGCCGTCCTCGTAGGAGGCGCCGACACCATCGGCGACGCGCCGGGCTTCCGCGGCCGCCATCGACGGATGGAGCTCGGTCCCCGCACCCTCCGAGGCGAGATCGATCATCCGCAGGCGCGGCCAGGGCTCGGCGAGGTCGACCTGCTCGCCCCGGATCTCGATCGTCGTCGTCCCGAGGGCATCGCGCGCCGCGTTGGTGATCAACTCCTCGGAGATCGCCATGACGTCGGTCCAGTCGGCGAACGCCTGGTACAGCTCCATCATCGTGAACTCGGGGTTGTGCCGCGTGGACACGCCCTCGTTGCGGAAGATCCGCCCGATCTCGTACACCCGCTCCATGCCGCCGACGATCAGCCGCTTGAGGTGCAGTTCGAGTGCGATCCGCAGGTAGAGGTCGAGATCGAGCGTGTTGTGGTGGGTGATGAACGGACGGGCGTGGGCCCCGCCGGGCTCGACGTGCAACACCGGCGTCTCGACCTCGACGTAGTCGTGGGCGTCGAGCGTGCGCCGGAAGCTGGAGATGACGGCGTGGCGGACCTCGAAGTTGCGGCGCGCCTCGTCGTTGACGATCAGGTCGGCATAGCGCTGCCGGAACCGCGTGTCGGTGTCGGACAGGCCGTGCCACTTGTCGGGCAGCGGCCGGACGGCCTTGGCGAGCAGCTCGACGCGCTCGACCTTGACCGACAGCTCGCCCTTGCGGGTGGTCATCACCGTGCCGTGCACGCCGACCCAGTCGCCGAGGTCGAGCCGTTTGACGGCGGCGAAGCCGTCGTCGCCGATGACCGCCTTCGACACGAACAGCTGGACCTCGCCGGAGCGATCCCGCACCGTGGCGAAGACGAGCTTGCCCGAGTCGCGCTTCAGCATCAGCCGGCCGGCGACGGCCACGGCATCGTCCGTCTCGACGCCGGGCTCGAGGTCGCCCCAGCGCTCGCGCACCTCGGCGAGGGTGTGGCTGCGGTCGAACCGGTAGGGGTAGGGCGTGCCGCCGGCGTCGCGCATCTCGTCGATGAGACCGAGCCGGCGGGCGCGCTCGGCGGCCAGACCGCTGCCGGTCGGCTCGTCTCCCGGCGCCGCGTCGAGCGCTGTGTCGGTGGAGGAAGGCTGATCGCTCACGAGGATCTGACCGTAGCGAACCCGAACCGCAGGTACGACGCCCGTTGGGGACGTGATGTCCGGGATGTCGCCGATGTTCTGCAATCGTCGTCACGAGATCGTAATATGGGCGCTCGTGTCCTCCCGCCGCCTCGCCATGCTCATCGCCGTGACCGCCGTGCTGGCGGTGCCCGTGGTGGCGCTCGGAGCGACCGACCGCATCGACGGCCCGGCCACGCCGCTGGAGCGCGCCGACCGCTGGGTGCCCGAACACGAGGACGTCGTGTCGGTCTCCAACTCCGGCGAACTGTCGACCACCACGATCAACCGGGCGTTCGCCGCGGCGGCGCAGGCGGGCGGCACCGCGGTGATCAGCCGCAGTGCCAGCATCGGACTCACCCGGGTCTCCCGCGGTGGGAGCACCGTCCAACAGCCCCCGAGCGGCTTCGCCTACCCGATGGGCGTCACCGTGCTGCCCCACACCTACGTCGGCACCGTGATGGGCACCGAGCTGTCCGCGCTGCTGACACCCACGCGGATCGTGATGAACAAGACCAGCGCGGACCTGCGCGGCGCCCGCGCCGGCGATGTGCTCACGCTCACCGCCGCGTCCGGCGCCTCGGTCAACTTCACGATCGCCCGGGTCGCCCCGCACGACGAGATCAACGGCGCCGAACTGCTGATGGAACCCGGCGCGGCCGACCGCCTGGGCCTGTCGCGCCAGAGCAC
Organism: uncultured Ilumatobacteraceae bacterium; assembly: GCA_964350535.1. Taxonomy (GTDB): domain Bacteria; phylum Actinomycetota; class Acidimicrobiia; order Acidimicrobiales; family Ilumatobacteraceae; genus CAYGLH01. Next base: position 5,149 of record CAYGLH010000046.1, on the reverse strand, counting down.
GGTGCTCGTCTGGGGCTTCAACTCGCGCTCGGCGATCAACTCGGCGCTGTCCGCCAACAGCCTCATCAGCACGTCGATCCGCGTCCGCCGGACGTGGGATGCGTTCGACCCCGACCTGACGCTCGGCATGGTCGAGACCAAAGCGGAGCTCGGTGAGTTCGCCTACCGCGTCAACAGCAACGGCTCGGTGAGCGTGGACGACGCGTGGAGGACGGCGAACATCACCGCGGGCAGCATCGGCGGGCTGCGCCTGCAGACCGGCTGCCATCGCAAGGTTCGCCCGGCGCTGCAGGCGGCGATGAACGAGGTCGTCGCGGCGGGCCTGTCGTACACGATCAACTACTACGACGCCAACCGCGCCGGCGGGTGCTACTACCCGCGGTTCAACCGGCTGACGCCGAACAGCCGCATCGGCTTCCTGTCCCGTCACAGCTGGGGGCAGGCGGTCGACACCAACACGGTCGGGTCCTGCCAAGGGTGCATCCCCGACTTCTCCAAGACCGCCGCCGGGTGCCGTACGGTCCAGATCTTCCGCAAGCACGGGTTCGCCTGGGGCGGCAACTTCCTGACGCCCGACGGCATGCACTTCGAGTACGTCGGCGAGCGTCGCGACCGCTTCGCCTACCCGTCCCGGTTCTGCGCCAACGTCACGAGCGGCCTCACGGTCAGCGCCCTCGACACCGATCCGGCGGGGGCCGCCAACATCTTCGACCACGACGGCATGGCCGACTTCCACGACCACGATCACGATCACTGACGTCACGATCGCCGACGCAACGATCGTTGACGGTCACGATCATGACGGCCGGCGGATGACGACCAGGCGAGGGGGCGCCGCGTTCCTGCTCGCCACCCGCTCGGCGCCAGACTCGGGCGGGTGTCCGTGCGAGTGATGACGTGGAACCTGTGGTGGCGGTTCGGGCCGTGGGAGGAGCGTCAGCGGGCGATCCTCGACACGCTGCGCGAGTCGGTCCCCGATGTGCTCTGCCTGCAGGAGGTGTGGACGGACGCCGATGGCGGGCTCGACGAGATCATCGGGGCGGAGCTCGGCTACCACGTCGTCACGAGTGCCTCGATCGGCCGGTCCGACGTCGGCTTCTCGAACGCCGTCCTGTCCCGGTGGCCGGCCACGCCGCTCGCCGACGAGGTGCTCCCCGGCGCCGACGGCGCCCCCGGCCACCGTCGCGTCGTGGCGGCATCGTTGGACACGCCGTGGGGCGCGTGGCCGGTCGCATCGACGCACTTCGACCACCGGTTCGACGGCTCGGCGACGCGCCAGCGTCAGGCGCTGCGCCTCCTCGAGCTGGCCGCCGCCTGGCGCGGCGACCCGACGACCGATCTCCCCGTGATCGTCGGCGGAGATCTCAATGCGGTGCCCGACAGCGACGAGATCCGCACGATCACCGGCCGTCGCGCGGGCGTGCCGGGCATCGTGTTCTCCGACGCGTGGGAGCAGGCGGGTGACGGGGACGGGGCGACCTGGCGGGACGACAACCCCTACTGCGCATCGAGCGCGTGGCCGAACCGGCGGATCGACTACCTCCTGGTCTCCTGGCCACGGCCGAAGCCGACCGGCAATCCGATCCGCACGTGGCTGGCGGGCGTCGGTGGGCGCAACGGGGGTGGCGGGTCGCTGTGGCCGAGCGACCACGCGGCCGTCGTCGCGGAGCTCGTCACGCCCGCCGTCTAACCTGTCAGGGTGGCAGTGCGATTCCTGATCATCGGTGGTGGGCCAGCGGGGAACACGGCGGCCACCCATGCCGTGCGGCTCGGGGCCGAGGTCACGATGGTCGAGCGCGACGTCGTGGGCGGAGCCGCCCACCTGTGGGACTGCATCCCGAGCAAGACGATGATCGCCACCGGCGGGGCGATGGCGTTCTCCCAGCGCCTCGAGGGCATGGGCCTCGACAGCATCGCGGCGGGCGTCGACGTCGACGGGCTCACCTCGCGCATCGAAGCGATCAAGAACCGGATGACGGACAACACCACGTCGATCCTGCAGAGCCAGGGCGTCCGCCTGTTGCGCGGCTCGGGACGGTTCACGGGTCCCAACTCCGCCAGCGTCGACGGCGTCGACGGCGTCGAGCACATCGAGTTCGACGCCGCACTCGTCGCCACCGGCTCCAGCCCGCGGATCCCTGCGTGGTGCCACCCCGACGGCGATCGCATCCTCACGACGCGCGACTGCTACCCGCCCAAGGACTTCCCCGAGAGCGTCACCGTCATCGGCTCCGGCGTCACCGGCGTGGAGTTCGTCCACATGTTCTCGTCGTTCGGAGCGAAGGTCACCCTCGTGGTCAGCCGTCAGCAGGTGCTGCCGGGGAAGGACCCCGAGGTGGCGGCGGTGCTGGAGGAGGAGTTCATGCGTCGCGGCGTCAAGCTGGTCATCGGCGCCCGCGCCGAAGGCATCGATCGCACCGACGACGGCGGGGTGATCGTGCGCTGCGACGACGGTCGGGTCGTGAGCTCGAGCCATGCCGTGCTGGCGATCGGTTCGGTCCCGAACACCGCCGGCATCGGGCTCGAGGATGCCGGTGTCGAGGTCGACGGTGGCGGCTACATCCCGATCACCCACCACTGCGTCACCAACGTCAAGCACATCTACGCGGCCGGCGACATCAGCGGGAAGCTGCCGCTCTCGTCGGTGGCGTCGATCCAGGGCCGCAAGATCGCCGAGCACGTCATGGGTGGCCACACCCGCAGCCACCGCCACCTCGACTACGACAAGGCCGCCTCGGCGATCTTCACCGATCCCGAGATCGCCGACGTCGGCCTGGCCGAGGCCGAGGCGTTCAGTTCGGGTCGCAAGATCCGGGTGACCAAGGTGCCCTTCTCGGTCACGGCGAAGGCGATGATCAACAACGACACCAGGGGCTTCGTCAAGATCATCTCCGATCCGGCGACCGGTGTGGTGCTCGGTGGGTCGATCGTCGGCAACCACGCCGCGGAGCTGATCTCGGTGATCGCCGTCGCCGTCACCGCCGGCCTCACCGTCACCGACGTCGAAGAGAGCATCCTCGTCCACCCCGCCTTGGCCGAAGCGCTGGCCGAGGCGGCCGAGTAGCTGCCGGCAGCGCTGGGTCAGACCGGACGACCCGCGCCGGTCGCCCGGAGGTTCATCGGCCGCCGGGGCACCGGCGAGCTCGTCACGATGTTGGTGACCGAGTCGCCGTCGCGCCAGAGCGCGTGCAGCAGCTGTTCGAGATGGGCGGTGCTGCGGACCCGCGCCCGGATCACGTGCGACTCGGAGCCCGTGACCCGGTTGGCCTCGATCACCTCGGGGATGGCGGCGATGTGTTCGTCGACGCCGGTCGCACCGCGCGGGGCGTTGAGCCGGATGATGCACAGGATCGGGAACCCCAGGGCCTCGTAGTCGACGACGGCGCGGTAGCCGCTGATCACCCCGGCCTGCTCCAGCTTGCGCATTCGTTCGGCCACGGCCGGAGCACTCAGTCCGACGTGGTCACCCAGCTCGCGGTAGGACATCCGCCCGTCGGTCTGCAACAGGTCGAGCAGGTCGCGGTTGATGTCATCGAGTTCGATCATCCGAGTTCACCTCTGATTCGAATGTAAAAACGCGGACTAGCCTCCGAAACAGTAGCTCATCGACGATATTCGTGCTCAGATCGATGGTCTTCGAGGTGTTTCGGGCGGGTCGCCGGCCTACCTTGGTGACATGACCGCCGAGCAGCACTCCGCATACGCCACCCTCGTCGACGCCTGGAAGCAGCGCGACGACCTGCGTCGCGCCGGGGCCGGCATCCGCGAGCTCGGCCAGGCGCGCCTCGCCCTCGAGGCCGCACGGGCGGAGATGGCCGCCACCCTCGCGGCCTGACGACGGCGCCGGCGGTCAGTTCTCGCCGGCGACGTCGACCTTGGCGACGACCCGGGTCGGGGTGACCCACACCACCATCTCGGGCGGCACGGCATTGCGCCGGCCGTACTCCTCGGCCCGATCAGCACCCATGTAGCGTCCTGCGATGCGCGTGGCCCACTCGAGCAACAGCTCCGGGTCGGTCGAGGTCTCGGTCGTCCCCGAGAGCGTGACGAACGCGAACGGGGGCCGCTCGTCGTCGAGGCACAACGCCACCCGCCCGTCGCGCAGGATCGACCGACCCTTCAGCGTGTCGGCCGAGGTCATGAACACGACGCGGTCGACCTCGCCGGTGCGATCCAGGTCGACCCAGACCGGAGCGACGTGCGGCGACCCGTCGCGGCGGACGATGGCGAGCTTCGCGGTGCGCGCCGGGGTCGCCGACAGGAACTCCTGCCACCACCCCTCGGGAGCGTCGCGATAGCCCACCGCCGGCCGACCGCTACTCGATCACGACGAGGACGTCGCCGCCGCCGACCGTGTCGCCGGCGGAGACCTTGACCTCCTTGACGGTGCCTGCCGTCTCGGCGTTGATCTGGTTCTCCATCTTCATCGCCTCGAGCACGACCACCCCGGCGCCGGCCTCGACCTCGTCACCGACCTCGACCAGCACCTTCACGATCGTGCCCTGCATGGGCGCCTCGATGCTGCCCGAGCCGGCGGCGCTCCCACCGCCTGCCGCTGCCCGACGCTCCCGCTTCTTCGCCGCCGGGGCGGCGGCGACGGCGGCGACCTCGGGAACCCACATCGACACCTCGAAGCGCTTGCCGTTGACCTCGACCGTGGTGGTGCGGTTGACGAGCGGCGGCTCGTCGTCGGCGGTCTCGGGCGCGCTCGCGGCGCGACCGGTCACGCCCGACAGGTCGAGCGTCTCCTCGACCCACTTGGTGGAGTGCTCGACGTTCACGAAGTCCGGGTGGCGGAGGATCGCCAGGTCGGCCGGGATCGTCGTGGCGACGCCCTCGACCACCAGTTCGTCGAGCGCCCGGATCGTGCGGGCGATCGCCACGTCGCGGTCGCGGCCCCAGACGACCAACTTGCCGACCAGGTTGTCGTAGTACTGGCTCACCTCGTCGCCCGACAGGTAGCCGGAGTCGAAGCGGACGCCGAAGCCGTCCGGCGGCACGAGCTTCGTGATCGGCCCGGGGGAGGGGAGGAACTTGCCCTCGGCGGGGTCCTCGGCGTTGATCCGGATCTCGATCGAGTGGCCACGTCGTGCTGCGGCGACCTCGTCCTGGGTCATCGGCAGGTCTTCGCCCGCGGCGACCCGGATCT
>CAYGLH010000045.1:5362-15570 GCA_964350535.1 uncultured Ilumatobacteraceae bacterium | reverse complement strand
CGGCACGAGCGCCGAGCATCGCGACGAGGTCGCCGCCACCGTCACGACCGTCGACCCGGACCTCCCGGTGTGGGTGAGCCATCTGGATCCGGCGGCCTACGCCTCGCTGCCGCCCACGCACCGGTACCGCCTGCGCCTCGGCACGGCGCTGTGGCACGGCGACAAGTCCACCCTGCACCTCGACGCCGACGTGCTCGACGTGCGGCCGGTGCGCGCCGGGGCGAGGGCCGGCTACCGGCTCGGCGCGCTCGATGACGACGGGTCGCTCGTGATGATCGGCGCGGGCACCGCCAACGGCGTCACACCGCTGCCCGACGGGGCGAGCCCGTTCCACTTCGCCCGACGTCGGTTGCGACTGCACGAGCCACCGCACATGCACGTGTCGATGGCCGTGGTCGACGACGGCCCGGTGCCCGAGGTCGGCGACCGCGTCGATGTGCAGCGACCGTTGCACATGACCACCATCGACGAGTTCCGATGGCTGTGACCGCCGGACGCACCGGCCGGCTCCGCACGTCGAGCGCGGCGGGCAGCGCCCCCCGGTTGCCCGGGCCCGACGTCGTTCGCGCCGTGGCGCTGATCGGTGTGGTGGTGATGAACTACCACGGCTACCTGCTGATCGCCGGGGGCGACGGCGTCGGGTCCGGCTGGGCCGCCGACCTCTTCGATCCGTGGACCGGCCCGTTGAGCACGCGGTTCGCAGCAACGTTCGTGCTGGTCGCAGGCGTCGGCGTGACCTTGCTGACGCGACGGTGCGTGCGCACGCGCACCGGCATCACCGAGATGCGCTGGCGGCTCGTCCGACGCGGCGTCGTGCTGTACGTCGGGGGCCTGTTCCTCGACGAGATGTGGCCGGGGACGATCCTGCCGTTCTACGGCGGCATGTTCGTGATCGCTGCGGCGCTGTTCACCCTGCGCAGCCGATGGATCGCGCTCGTCGGGTGCTTCGCGGCGGTCGCGGGATGGTCGATCCGGTGGTGGCGATGGGAGCGGGAGGCGGATGGCGCCAGCACCAGCTGGCTCACCCAGCCCGACGAGGGTTCGATCCGCGGCTACGTGTTCGACCTGCTCGTCAACGGCACCCACCCCTTGCTGCCGTGGTTGGCCTTCTTCTGCGCCGGCATCGTGCTCGGTCGACTGCTCGACGTGCCGTGGTGGCGGCCGGCGGCGATCGGCGCGGGTGCGGCCCTGTACGCCGTCGCCGGCATGATCGCGTCGGGCGCCTCCACGTCGTTCTCGATCACGATGCTCTCGACCGATCCCGGACAGCGCGGACTCCTCTACGTGTGCAGCGCGCTCGGCACCGCCCTCGTCGCCTATGCGGTCATCGACTGGCTGGCCGAGCGGTTCACCGCCACGCTCGATCCGCTGCGACGCGCCGGGCAGATGACGCTCACGCTGTACCTCCTGCACGTCGTGGTGTTCGACGCGCTCGTCGAGTGGCTCGGATGGATCGAGCCGGCCGGACTCGATGTCGCCCTGATGTTCTCGCTGGGCTTCTGGGTGGCGGCGATCGTGGCCGCCGACTGGTGGAGCAAGCGCCTCGGACGCGGCCCGGCCGAACGCGTCTACCGCGCGCTCGGCGGCTGAGCACCGACCTGCGCCACGTGGGCCGCCGGCTTCCGCCGGTTGCGCGCCGCCCGCCGCACGCCGCGCCACCCCAACGCGCCGGCGCCGAGGAGCAGACCGGACTCCCCGAGGCGCGACGGCGTGATGCGCGCCCCGCGGCTGTACGGCAACCGGGCGTGCTCGTCGAGGCTGATCTGGGCGGCGTTGAAGAACGTCGCCGCGAACTGCAGTGCGACGTCGCCACCGACGACGACCAGCGAGAGATCCAGCGCGTTGCACACCGCGGCGGCGGCACGCCCCATCAGCCGGCCGGTGCGCTGCATGATCTCGTAGGTCGGTTCCGAGTGCGGCCGGCCGGTGATCACCTCGATCGCCAGCCCGGACGCCTCGGCGTCGAGACACCCCTGCGCACCGCATCGGCAGCGCCGGCCGCCCGGCTCGACCATGATGTGACCGACCTGACCGGCGGACCCCGTGCTGCCGTCGAGCAGTTCGCCGTCGAGCACGACGCCGGCGTCGATCCCGGCCGAGATCGTGACCGCGCAGAAGCTGGCCTGCCCTTGTGCGGCGCCCAGCCAACCTTCGGCGAGCGCCAGTGCACGTGCGTCGAGGTCGCCGTACACGGGGAGCTGGGTCAGCGCCGCCAGCCGCGAGCGCAGCGGGAAGTCGTTCCACGACCCGATGCCGACCGGCGAGACCGTCTCGAGCTCCCGCCCGACCGGCCCGGCACATCCGACGCCGATGCCGCGGACGCGCACCCCGTGGCGCGTCTCGGCGACGTCGATCATCTCCGACACGACGCCCGCCAGGGACGTGTAGTGGGTCTCGGGACCGGCGTCGGGATCGAGCTTCGCCGCGGCCCGGTCGATCAGCTCGCCTCGAGCGCTGACGAGCCCGGCTTCGAACTTCGGACCGCCGACGTCGACGGCCAGGATCACGTCGCGTCGCTTCCCCGGCGGTGCCGGTGCCTCCTCGGCCGGTTCGGTCGGAACGTCGTCGGCCGGCTCGATGTCGATCGCGTCGTCGGCGTGGGTGTCCGGCGGCGGGTCGGTGGGGCTCAATCCTGTACCCGCCTGGCGTCCTCGACCAGGTTGATCTCGTAGAGCACCTCGTCGAGCGCGTCGGCTGCGCTGATCGCGGAGAACCGCTGCGGATGGTCGGCGGTGCAGCATGACGGCACCGGCGACAGGACGGTCCACGGACGCGGGTGGCAGAACTGGACGACGCTGTAGCGCTCGCCGAGGAAGTCGGGATCGGCGACGACGCGGTGCCAGCCGATCGGGATGATCCCGTTGGTCAGCCGTTCGAGCATGATGCCGGTGTTGATGATCACCTGGCCCTCGGGCGGGGCGGCGTCGATCCACCCGTCGTCGACCTTCACCTGGAGACCGGCGGCGGTGGCCCGCGGGAGCGCGGTGATCAGGTTGATGTCGCCGTGCTCGGCGGCCCACACGTGGCCGTCGGCGGAGAGCTCACCCATCGCCGGGTAGCGGATCGCCCTGGTGAGGGTCGGGCCGTCGTGCACCATGTCGTCGAAGAAGGTCTCGTGGCATCCGCTCCCCTCGGCGATGGCGGGGAGGAGGCGGGGCTGGAGCTCGGCCACCGAGTCGTGGAACTCGTAGAGCACCTCGGTGATCCCCGGCACGGTCCGCTCGGGCAGGCGCTGATCCGGATAGGCGCTGGGGTAGTTGCGCTTCAGCGGGTGGCCGGGATCGATCGGGGTCGCCCAGTTGAGCATCTCCTTCCAGTCCGGCTTGTCGCTGGACGCGGCGGTCTCGACGAGCAGCCCGGTGTAGCCGGTCTGGCCGTTCGACCCGGGCACGACGGACAACTGCTTCTCGTCGATGTCGCTCTCGAAGAACTCCCGCAACATCCCGTAGGCGGTGTCCAGGAGGTCCTCGGAGAGATCGTGGCTGGTGTACACGAACCCGGTCGCCAGGCTGCGGCGCACGCCGTCGACGACGGCGCGCCGCTGCTCGCGGGTGCCGCGCTCGAAGGCGAGGAGGTCGACGTCGAGACTCTGGTCGGTCATGGCAATCGGTCCTCAGCTCTCCCGCTCGGGGTGCGTCACGATACTGGCGCCGCCGGCCGGCCGTCCGGCGCGAACAGTGCCGGCCAACCACCGGTGTGGACGAACACCACATCGCGTCCGGCGAACCGGCCCTCCTGATCGAGACCGAGCACCCCCGAGAGGCCCTTGCCGGAGTACGTCCGATCGAGCAGCAGCCCGGCACGCCGGGCGGCCCACTCGATCGCCGCGTCGCCGGCCGCGGTCGGCACCGCATAGTCCTCGCCGATCCACCGCGCGTCGACCTCGACGTCGCCGGCGTCGACGACTGCCTCCCGCGCGCCGTGCTCGGGTCCGATCAGCGCGAGCACCTCGTTGGCGAGTTCGGCGACGTCGGGCAGCCCGATGTTGACGCCCTTGGCCACGCCGATCGCGATCACGGGCGGGACGTCGCGCCCCGCGGCACGCATCAGGGCGCTGCCGGCGAGCAGTCCGGCGTGGGTCCCTCCGCTGGAGGAGGTGACCACCACCGCTGCCGGCTCGACGCCCGCGGCGCCGAGCTGTTCGACGAGCTCGAACATCCCGAGGGCGTAGCCGATCGCGCCGACCGCGGTGCTGCCGCCGATCGGGATCGAGTACGGCCGGAGCCCTTCGTCGGCGAGCGCATCGCCGAGCTGCTCGCGGGCGATCTCGAGCTCACCCCAATGCGACTCCTCCGCGCCCGTGAAGTGCATCTGTGCGCCGAACAGCTCGGACAGCAGTTGGTTCCCTCGTGCCTCCGACGGCTCGTCGCCGGACAGCACCAGGTGCGCCTCGAGGCCGAGGCGCGCCCCGGCGGCGGCGGTCATCCGGCAGTGGTTGGACTGCCCCGCGCCGACGGTGACGAGTGCGGTGGCCTGATCGGCCAGCGCGGCACCGCACAGGAACTCCAACTTGCGGGCCTTGTTGCCGCCGCCGCCCAGACCGGTGAGGTCGTCGCGCTTGACCCAGAGACGACCACCGCCCGGCAACGCCGGTCCCGGCTCGAGCGGCGTCGGCAGCGTGGCCAGGCGGGCGCGGGCGAGGTGATCGAACACGAACCGCATGGTAGGGCGGCGTGTCCGACCCGTTGGCCGCACGTCCCCGAGGGCGACCGATGTGCTAGGTCTGGCTGGGTGCCGCGCACCGACTGGAACCCCGTGCTCCGGGCCGAGTTCGCCGAGCCCTACTGGGACGAGCTGCAGCGCTTCGTCGCCGACGAGCGCGCCGCCGGGACCGTGTACCCGCCGCCCGACGAGGTGTTCGCCGCCCTCCATCTCACCCCGTACGCGGACACCAAGGTGCTGATCCTCGGTCAGGACCCGTACCACGGCGCCGGACAGGCACACGGGCTGTGCTTCTCGGTCCGACCCGGTGTCCGCGTGCCGCCGTCACTCGTGAACATCCACAAGGAGCTGCACGACGACCTCGGCCTCCCGATCCCCGACCACGGCAACCTCGAACCGTGGGCGCGTCAAGGCGTGCTGTTGCTGAACGCCACGCTCACGGTGCGCGCCCGCGCCGCCGGCTCACACCAGAAGCGCGGCTGGGAACGCTTCACCGACCAGGTCATCCGCGCCGTGTCGGACAAGGACGACCCGGTGGTCTTTATCCTCTGGGGCAACTTCGCCCGCCAGAAGAAGGGTCTCATCGACATGTCGCGCCACACGGTGATCGAGTCGCCCCACCCGTCGCCGTTCTCGGCGAACAACGGCTTCTTCGGGAGCCGTCCGTTCAGCCGTGCGAACGCCGCCCTCGAGGCGGCGGGGCGCGCCCCCGTCGAGTGGGACCTCACCGATACGACGAACACGACAGCACCCGGAGGAGCCCACTGATGCCCTGGACCACGAGTGACAAGGTCGTCGACCTGCGGTCGCGGAGCGCGCCGGTCGACATCGCGGTCGAGACGCTCGACGGGTGGCGCCGGCACCTGTCCGGGCGCAACGCGTCGCTGCTGTCGTTCTGGTTCTTCCTGTCGATCTTCCCGTTGTTGCTCGTGGCGACGACCGTGCTGGGCTTCATCCTGCAGGACAACCAGGCGCTGCAAGAGGACATCATCGAGGGCGCCCTGTCCGACATCCCGGTGCTCGGCGCCCAGCTGCAGTCCGACCCAGCGTCGCTCAACGGCAACATCTGGGTGCTGATCTTCGGTCTGCTCGGTGCGTTGTGGTCAGCGACCAAGGCCTTCGTGGGGCTGCAGGGAGCGCTCGACGACACCTGGGAGATCTCCGTCGACGATCGCCCGGCGATGCCGGCGCAGCGCGGCAAGGCCGTGCTCGGGATCGTCATCATCGGCGGGGCACAGGTCGGGTCGATGGCACTGGCGGCGATCGTGCGTGCCGCCAGCCTGCCCGCGGTCGGCGACCTGGCGCTGTTCGCGTCGACCATCGTCGTCAACATCTGCGCGCTGCTCCTGACCTATCGGTTCCTCACGACGGCGTCGCCGGAATGGTCGGCGATCCTGCCCGGCGCGATCGCCGGCGGCATCGCCTTCACGATCATCCAGCACTTCGGCACGCTGATCGTGACGACGATCACCGACAACGCCAGCGACACGTACGGGCAGTTCGCGCTCGTCCTCGGCCTCGTCACCTGGCTCGGCCTCCTGGCGATCACGATGTTGATGTGCAACGAGATGAATGCGGCGATCGCCCGTCACCGCAACGGCGGGCTGCCCTCGTCGACCGCCTGAGACGATCGCGACCACCCACAACGTGAACGGCGGGTGACTTGGGAGTGACCGGCAGGTAGCGGGTAGCGTGCCGCTCCCGTATGGCAGCTGCGGAGCCCGGCCCGCTCGACACGGACCGGACGATCCCCACCCCGCTCCGGGCGCTGCTCGTCGTCGCGCTGATCTACGCCTTCCTCGTCGGCGTGTCCGCCCTGGAAGCGGGCATCAAGTTGATGGGCGAGGACATCCAGGAACGGATCTTCTCGAGCGTCTCGAACCCGATCGCCGGGCTGTCGGTCGGGATCCTCGGCACCGTGCTCGTGCAGTCGAGCTCGGCCTCGACGTCGGTGATCGTCGGCCTCGTCGCGTCGGGCGCGATCGGCGTCGACGCCGCGATCCCGATGATCATGGGCGCCAACATCGGCACCACGGTCACCAACACGCTCGTCTCGCTCGGTCACGTGCGTCAGTCCGACGAGTTCCGGCGGGCGTTCGCGGCGGCGACGGTGCACGACTTCTTCAACGTCATGGCCGTCGCGATCCTCCTCCCGGTCGAGCTGCTCACCGGCCTGATCTCCTCGATCGCCGCATGGATCAGCGAGCGCCTCGTCGGCTCGGCCGGCAGCGACTGGGAGAGCCCGATCAAGCGCTGGGTGAAAGAACCGGTGGCCTGGCTGCAGGACGCCTGGGAGGCGATCGGCCTCAACGGGACCGTCCTCGCGTCCTTCATGGTCGCCACCGGACTCGTCATCGTCTTGCTCTCCCTGACGTTCATCACCAAGAACATGCGCCGACTGATCGCCGACCGCGTCGAGCGCTCCGTCAACCGGGTGCTCGGCAAGGGCAGCGGTACGGTGGCGATGCTGCTCGGCGTCGCCGTGACGATGGCCGTGCAATCCTCCAGCATCACCACCTCGATCCTGATCCCGCTGTCGGCGGCGGGGGTGCTGACCTTGCGCAACGCCTACCCCGTCACCCTCGGCGCCAACGTCGGCACGACGGTGACCGCGCTCCTGGCTGCACTCGCGGCGTCGAGCCCCGCCTCCCTCACCGTGGCCCTCGCACACACGACGTTCAACGTGCTCGGCATCCTCGTGCTCTACGTGCCACCGTTCATCCGGTACGTCCCCGTCATGGCCGCTGAACGCCTCGCCGACGTGGCGGTCCACCGGCGGATCCTCGCCGTCACCTACGTGTTCGGCGTGTTCATCGTGCTGCCACTCATCGCCATCGCCCTGCTGCAATAGCAGCCGGCGTGGACGCGCTGCCCAGAAGAGGAGAGAATCGACCATGGTCTTGTCACTGTTCCGCAAGGGCCCGACGGGCCTCGAGCACGTCAGCTCGAAGGCGGTCGGGATGCTCGGCGATGCGCGCCACTCCTTCGACCTCGCCACCGTGGCACTGCTCACCGGCGGCGACCCCGAGGCGATCAGCGCGGACATCCGCGCCACCGACGACCGCATCAACCAGACCGAGCAGGAGCTGCGCTCGGAGCTGGTCGTGCACATCGCGGTGCAGGGTCCCACCGACATCGGCTCGGTGCTGTCGATGATCCTGCTGATCAAGAAGATCGAACGGCTCGGCGACCAGGCGAAGAACATGCTCGATCTGGCCGAGATGGGCGTGTCCCTCCAGTCGGCGGCGGACCACGACGCGATGCTCGCCGAGCGCACCGTCATCTCCGCGATGTTCAACGAGGCGGCCGAGCTGCTCTCCGAACCCGACCAGGCGGGTCTCGAGGAGTTCGCCGGGCGCGGCCTCGCCCTGATGGAGGACCACCAGCAGCACATCGAGCACTACGTGCACTCCGAACGCCCGGGCGTCGAGGTCGTGCCGCTCGCCATCTACTACCGCTACCTCAAGCGGATCGTCGCCAACCTCCTCGGCGTCGCCCGGATGGCCACCGAGCCCGTCACCACCCCCGACGACCCCGCCGTCGACGCAGACACCTGAACGCGTCCACGCTGAGCACCGCTGCCGTGACGTCCGCCGCCCCCCTCGCCGAGGCGGCGGCCCTCGACCTCGACGATCCCCGTTCATCGCGGGTTCGGACGGGTCGACAACTACGATGCCCCCGGATGGTCGGGTCCACCTGGAGCGCACAACGATGAGCGCGCTCGTGCTCGCCGCCGAGTCGACGATCGGCCCGACGCTGGCGATCATCTTCGCTGCCGGGATGGTGTCGCAGTGGCTGGCCTGGCGCCTCCAGATCCCGTCGATCATCGCCTTGCTCCTGGCGGGCATCCTGCTCGGGCCGGTGCTCGACATCATCGACCCCGACGAGCTGCTCGGCGACACCCTGTTCCCGCTCGTGTCGCTGTCGGTGGCGCTGATCCTGTTCGAGGGCGGTCTCGACCTCCCGCCGCGCGAGCTGCGCAACACGGGCACGGTCGTCCGCCGGCTGATCTCGATCGGCGCCATCGCCACGTTCCTCGTGTCCTGGTACGGCGCCCGCGAGGTGTTCGACATCTCCAACCGGGCGGCGATCATGCTCGGCGCGGTGCTCGTCGTGACGGGCCCCACCGTGGTCGGCCCGCTGTTGCGATTCGTGCGGCCGGCGGGCACGGTCGGTCCGATCCTGCGCGCGGAGGGTGTCCTGATCGACCCGATCGGGGCCACCGCCGCGCTGCTGGCGTTCGAGATCATCGTCACGGAGACGACCGACCAGGCGATCGCCAACCTCGCCCTGATCGTGGCGCTCACCGTCGTCGGCGGCGTCGGCATCGGTCTGGCGTCTGCGCTCCTGCTCGACACCGCGTTACGTCGGTTCCTGATCCCCGACACGCTCGCCATCCCGATCACCCTGGCCATGGTGATCGGCGCGTTCGTGGTCACCAACGAGCTGCAGGAGGAGGCCGGCCTGCTGGCGGTCACGGTGATGGGCATGTACCTCGCCCGCCGCGACAGCTCGGTGATCCGGCAGGTGGTCGAGTTCAACGCCAACCTCCGCACGGTGCTGATCTCGCTCCTGTTCATCCTGCTGGCGGCGCGGATCGAAGCCGACGCGTTCCGCGATGTGCTGCTCCCGGCCTTGGGGTTCCTGGTCGTGCTCGTACTCCTCGCCCGACCAGCCGGGGTGCTCGTGTCGACGCTGTTCACCGCGCTGCCGTGGCGCGAGCGCATGTTCCTCATGGCGATGGCCCCGCGCGGCATCGTGGCCGCCGCCGTGTCGGCGATCTTCGCCCTCCGCCTCGAGGAGGAGGGCGTCCCCGACGCCGAGAAGATCGTGCCGATCGTGTTCCTCGTGATCATCGGCACGATCACCGTCTACGGCTTCATCGCCGGACCGGCGGCGCGCCGGCTCGGGCTGAGCGAGGGTCAGGCCGAAGGGGTGCTGATCGCCGGTGCCCACAGCGTCGGTCGCGGGCTGGCGCTCGAGTTGAAGGGCCGCGGGATCAAGACGCTGGTCATCGACACCGATCCGTACAACGTCGCCCGGGCGATCCGCGCCGGGTTGACGGCGCGGCGGATGAGCGCGCTGGCCGAGGAGGCCGGTCAGGACCTCGACCTGCGCGGCATCGGCCGCCTCGTCGCGCTGACCTCCAACGACGAGGTCAACGCGCTGTCCACCGGCCGGTTCGCCCGCATCTTCGGCCGACGCGAGGTGTTCCAGCTGGCCCCCAGCCCGCGTCGCAGCGGCGACGCGCCGATGCCCGAGGAGTACCTCGGCCGCGTCATCGGCATCGACGGCATCACCTACGCCCAGCTCGACGAACGCTCGCGCAAGGGCTGGCAGATGACGGGCATCGTCGACCCCCGGGACGCCGCCGCCGCTGCCGAACGGGGCGAGTTCATCCCCATCGCCCGGGTGATCGAGGGACGCATGGCGTTCATCTGCCGCAACGATGCGCTCCCGACCGAGGGCGATGTGATCGGGCTCGCCTCACCTGCGCTGCTCAGCGAGACCGCCGAGCCGACCGCACCCGCCGCCACGAACTGACC